>NZ_JBFODJ010000076.1:0-15592 GCF_040908265.1 Aeromonas sp. R5-1 | reverse complement strand
TGGAGGGAGAAGGATTCGAACCTTCGAAGGCAGAGCCGTCAGATTTACAGTCTGATCCCTTTGGCCGCTCGGGAACCCCTCCCCAAGTGCGAGGCCGCATACTACCAGATCCGGCAAGGTTGTGAACCCCTTGGCCGCATTCTGACGACAAAAAAGTGTCAAGTGGTCATTTTTTGATATGTTTCGCTCAAAATTCACACTTTTCAATGACTTTTATGTCGCTGCCGAAACGGCGAGGGGGCGTAGGGGGGCTGGCTGCCAGGAGCCACGGGGCTCCTGGCGGATCATGGGGAGCGGGCGCTCGCTCAGGCGTCGGCGGGGCGGGCCTGCTGGCAACCCTGCACCGCATGGGCGATGAGTTCGAGGGCGCTCTGCTCGCAGGGGGGCAGCACCTCGTCGCAACTCGCGATCGGGGTGACGCGATCTCCCCATTTGATGAGGGCGGCGCCCCAGGTCAGCCCGGCCCCGAAGGCGGCGGTCAGCAGGTAGCTGTTCGGCTTGACCCGACCCCGCTCCAGCGCCTCGCACAGGGCGATGGGCACGGTGGCGGCGGAGGTGTTGCCGTACTGCTCTATGTTGACCATCACCTTCTCCATGGGGGCGTTCATCCGCTTGGCCAGGGTCTCGATGATGCGCACGTTCGCCTGGTGCGGCACGATGAGGTCGATCTGCTCGGGGGCGATGCCGGCCTGGGCCAGTACGGTGCCGGTGGCTTCGCCCATGCCGCGTACGGCGCGCTTGAAGATCTCCTGCCCCTCGAAGTTGAAGGTGAAGAGGCCGTCAATGTCGGCGAAACGCACCCGATCCGTACCGAAGTTCGGCACGTGCAGTATCTCCCGCGCTTCGCTGTCACAACCGAGCTTGCTGGCAATCAGGCCGCTCTCCTGCTCGCTCGCCTCGATGATGACGGCGCCAGCGCCATCCCCGAACAGCACGGCGGTGTCGCGCTTGGCCCAGTCCAGCAACTGGGTCAGTCGCTCGGCACCGATCACCAGCACCCTTTGCATCATGCCGGTCTGCACCAGGGAGGTGGCGACCGAGAGGGCATAGACGAAGCCGGTGCAGGCGGCGTTGAGGTCGAACACCGCCGCCTTGTGGGCGCCGAGAGCCTGCTGCACGGCGGAGGCACCATTGGGGACCAGCGTGCCCGGGGTGGCGGTCGCCAGGATGATGCCATCGAGGGCGGCGGCGTCCAGGCCTGCGCACGCCAGGGCGCGACGGCCGGCCAGGGTGGCGAGCGTCTGGGTGCTGACATGGGAGACCCGGCGGGCCTTGATGCCGGTGCGCGGGTAGATCCACTCGTCCGAGGTATCCATGATGGTGCCGAGGTCATCGTTGGTCAGCGAGGCGGGGGGCAGGCATTTTCCCCACCCGGTGATAGTGGCGTATGTCATCTTGTCGTCGCTTGTCGTGATGGCCGCCCTGGGGCGGAAAGTGGCGAAATTATGCCGCACGGGGCGTTCACTGTCATCCTGCGGTCCCCCCAGTGTAAGGGGAGTGGCGGGAGCAAGACCGTGATTTTGCTTAAATTTCCGCTTCTCCTTGCCGTAAGATGAAGGCCCGATCCCGGCGACCCCTTCCCGAGGTGACTCCTGTGCACAAAGCGAATCTCAATCTCTTGCCCACCCTCAAGGTGCTGCTGGAGACCCGCAACATCAGCCGGGCGGCGGAGCTGCTGAACCTGAGCCAGCCCTCCATCAGCAAGCAGCTCGGCCAGCTTCGCAGCGAGTTTGGCGACGAGCTGCTGGTGCGGGAAGGGCAGCGCTGGCTGCTGACTCCGCGGGCCGAGGCCCTGGCGGCGGCGCTTGCCGATTCCCTCGGGGCCCTGGAGCGGCTCTACGAGGCGCCGGAATTTGCCCCCGAGCGCTGCGAGCGGGTGTTTCGGCTCGCCTCCTCCGACTACGTGGCCCAGCACATCTTGCCGGACATCTGTGCGGCCCTGGCGAGGGCCGCCCCCCGGGCGGCGCTGGAGTACAGCCTGTGGGACAAGCGCCAGTTGCCCCAGCTCTGGCAATCGGAGCTGGACATGGTCTCCACCATCACGGAGCTGGTGCCGGACCAGATCCGCGGCCTGCATCAGGGGGAGGACAGGCTGGTGGTGCTGATGGGGCGCCATCACCCGCTCTCTGGCATGGCGCTCAGCCTGGAGGATTACCTCGCCTGGCCCCACCTGCAGGTGAGCGGGGGCGGGGACAAGGACAGCCCGGTGGAGCAGGTGCTGGCCCCCCGAGGGCTCTCCCGCCGCTGGTTTGCCCGGGTGCCCTTCTTCCAGGCCGCAGTGGAGGTGCTGCTGCGCACAGACTGTCTGATGACCACCCCGGCCCATATCGCCTGGCAGCTCTCCCGGGAACATGCCCTGAGTTTTTGCGATCTCCCCTTCGCCACCCGGGTCCAGCAGTATCATCTGCTGTGGCACCAGCGCCACCACCTGGATCCGGCTCACCGCTGGTTTCGCGAGCTGGCCTATCCCTTCCTGCGGGATCACCTGCAATTCACCCTGGGGGAGAGTCGCAAGCAGTTGGCTGGAGGGTCGCAGGCGGGCCACTGATGGCAGCGGGTTGTGCCACTCTATAACCACTGGCTATGGACTCTATTCATAACTTTCACTTCTGGCATAGCGAGCCACCCCCTACCCTGATCCCGGGTGACAACAATCGACACGAAGGAAGAGAGGGTATGGAGCTGACGAGTTGGCTGGCGCTGGCCGCCATTTGCGTGATGGGGGCCATCAGCCCGGGGCCGAGCCTGGCACTGATCATCCGCAATACGGTGCAGGGAGGGCAGGGCCACGGGGTTGCCACTGCGCTGGGCCACGGCCTGGGAGTCGGCATCTATGCGCTGATCACGGCCCTCGGCCTCGCCATCCTGATCACCCAGACCCCGCTGCTGTTCGATCTCATCCGCTACGGCGGCGCGGCGTTCCTCGCCTGGCTCGGGATCAAGGCGCTGCTGGCCAGGCCCGCAGGGGGTGAGGCAGGCAAGGAGGAGGGGCACCCGCCACGGGGACGTCAAGGGGCGTTCGAGGGCTTTATGGTGGCCTTCTTGAACCCCCAGCTCGCCATCTTCTTTATCGCCCTGTTCAGCCAGTTCGTGCACGCCGACACCGGCTGGCGTGAGGGGGGCATCATGATGCTGACCGCAGGCGGCATCGATGCGCTCTGGTATGTGCTGGTGGCCCTGGTGCTCTCTCGCGGGCCCGTACTCGCCTGGCTCAAGGCCAAATCCACCGTGATCGACAAGGTGAGCGGCCTGGTGCTGCTGGGGCTGGCCCTCAAGGTCGTGATCTAGCTCCGCGTCGGGTGCCAGCGTAGTCGGCACACTCTCAGGGCCGGGGGATGAGGGCCCGCCAGATGTCCTTGTTCCGGGTCAATCCTGCATTCTGCGGTGATCTTAAGCGGGATCAAGGCGGGGGGCGGGGAGTCTGGCTAGAGTGGCGGCCATTTGCAGCCCTTCGAACCGGACGTTATGCGCGATCAGAACCATCACAACCGCCTGGAGTTGCTGGCCCCGGCCAAGAACCTTGCCTATGGCATCGAGGCCATCAACCACGGCGCCGACGCCGTCTACATGGGCGGCCCCGCCTTCGGTGCCCGCAGCGCAGCAGGCAACAGCCTCGAGGACATCGAGGCGCTGGCCCGCCATGCCCACCGCTTCGGCGCCCAGGTCTTCGTCGCCTTCAATACCCTGCTGCACGACCACGAGCTGGAGCAGGCCCGGCGCCTGACCCATCAGATCTACGAGGCAGGGGCCGATGGGCTGATCGTGCAGGACATGGGACTGCTGGCGCTCGATTTGCCCCCCATCGCGCTGCACGCCAGCACCCAGACCGACAACCGCACCTCGGAAAAGGTAAAGTTTCTGCAGGACGTGGGCTTCTCCCAGGTGGTGCTGGCCCGCGAGCTCTCCCTTGCGCAGATCCGCGAGATAAGCGCCGCCACGAGCGTGCAGCTGGAGTTCTTCATCCACGGCGCCCTGTGCGTCTCCTACAGCGGCCAGTGCAACATCAGCCACGCCCGTACCGGGCGCAGCGCGAATCGCGGCGAGTGCGCCCAGCTCTGTCGGCTGCCCTGTTCCCTGCAAACGCCAGGGGGGGAGGTGCTGGTGGAAAACAGCCACCTGCTCTCCTTGAAAGACATGGATCAGACCGACAACCTGGAGGCGCTGATCGCCGCAGGGATCCGCTCCTTCAAGATTGAAGGGCGCCTCAAGGGGCTCGACTACGTCAAGAACGTCACTGCCTGGTATCGCCAGAAGCTGGACACCATTCTGGCGAGCCGCCCCGATCTGGTGGCCGCTTCCGCCGGTCGTTGCAGCTACACCTTTACGCCGGATCCCAAGAAGAGTTTCAACCGGGGCAGCACCGACTACTTCCTCCATGGCCGACAGCCAGGCATCGACTCGCCGCGCAGCCCGAAATACGTCGGGGAGCCGCTCGGACGCGTCACCAGCGTGACCCGCGATGGCATCGAGATCGACGGCCAGGCCGTAGCCCTCAACAACGGCGATGGCCTCGGCTTCTTCAAGCCGGGGGGCGAGCTGGTGGGGATGCGCCTCAATAAAGTGGAGGAGAAGGCACAGAGCAAGCGGTTACTCCTGTCGGAACCCATGCCCGGTCTCAAGGTAGGCACCGAGATCTTTCGCAACCACGATCAGGCCTTCAGCAAGCAGCTCGAAAAGGGGAGCGCGGATCGCCGCATCCGGGTCGATATGCGGCTATCGGAGTGCGACGAGGGACTGCGGCTCGAACTTGTGGACGAGCAGGGCATTGGTGCCGCCGTCACGCTCCCCTGCGACCAGCAGCCGGCCGACAACCCGGAACGGGCGCTGCAACAGGCCAGGGATCAGCTCGGCAAACTCGGCAACACCCTGTTTGTGGCTCGCCAGATTGAGTTGGCATTCACTCACCCGCTGTTTATTGCGGCTTCACAGCTTAACGGCTTGCGCCGGGAGGGGATCGCCGCCCTGGAGGCGGCCCGTCTGGCTGCCTACCGGCGACCCGAGCGGCGCATTCCCCTGCGAGGCGCCGTTTATCCCCAGCATCGGCTCTCCTACCTCGGCAACGTGCTGAACAGCGCGGCGGAGCAGTTCTTTCGCGAACACGGGGTGGGGAGCATCGCCCCCGCGTATGAGGCGAACAAGGAGGAGCGGGAAGTGGTGCTGATGACAACGAAGCACTGCATTCGCTACAGCCAGCAGCTCTGCCCCAAGGAGATGCCCGGTCTCAAGGCCGAGCCCCTGGAGCTCAAGATGGGCAAGGAGAGTTTCCGCCTGCGCTTTGACTGCCACCGCTGCGAGATGCAGGTGATGGGCAGCCTCAAGGGGTGATGGCCTAGTCCTGTCCCCTTTCCTGGGGGATGCCCGGTGTCAGGTATCCATCACCAGAGTGGGCCATGACTTGGGGGAAGGAGTGTGCTCTTATCATGGGGGGACTGCGAAGAGGGGCTGTCATCTCTCTTCGTGAGAGGCTTGATGCCTTATTCGAGCCTCTATGTCTGTGTTATCACCACAAGGAATGAGGTTTAGACGGATCTATGCTCGCACTCTCGATAGTCAGTCCACACGGGACAAATATCGCGTCAGGTAAAAAGACATTGGAAGTCCGTTCCTGGTGCCCTCCATCTCTGCCTGTTCGTGATTTATTGATCGTTGAAAATTCAGTATTTTTATCTCTCGATATGCCAGTTGATCCTGATGGCAAAGTCGTTGCGATCGTCGACATTGAAGAGGTGCATGAATGGCAACCCGATGAAGTCGCCGCCGCCTGCTCGAGTGGCTGGGTGCCCGGCTACTGGGCTTGGCGTATTGCTAATGTTCGCCCCATTGTGGATGGCTCCGTTGTGCCCGCCCAGCGCAAGCTTTATGAGATTGACCCACAGAGCCTGACGCCGGGCATGAGCTACCAGGTGGCGGACAACGCCGAACCCCATCGCTCCTATACGGAACTGGGCGCTCGCCTCTTTATCGTCGACTGAGCCGCCCTCTTTCCCGCTTCCCTTTGCGCTTCAGGAACTTGCCATGCTTGAACTCAGACCCAACTGCGAGTGCTGTGACCGGGATCTGCCCGCCGACACGGCGACGGCCTACATCTGCTCCTTCGAGTGCACCTTCTGCGCCGAGTGCAACGATCAGTATCTGCACCTGACCTGCCCCAACTGTGGCGGCGAGCTGGTCAGGCGCCCGCGCCGCCCGGCGGCCAAGCTGGTGAACAACCCCGCCTCCCTCCAGCGCGTCTTCAATCCGGCTCTGAAAGCGGCGCTGGGCAAGAGGGGCTAGGGCCCTCCCTTCATGGGAAGGGCTGGCAACTGGCTTGCCCCTGTGGCTCTTGACCTTCTCCCGGCGGCAGCCCCTATCAAGGGGGCTCACACCAAAGGAGCAAAAGATGACGGAGCGATTCGAAGGAGAAGGGGCGAAGGCCTATGACAGCCGCATCCCCCTGCTGGTGCCAGGCTACGAGCTGCTGCATCAGCTTTGTGCCTCCCGGCTGATGGCCGCGCTGGGCCAGCAGGCTAGGGTGCTGCTGGTTGGGGTGGGCACGGGCAGCGAGTTGCTGCTGCTTGGCCGTCTCTGCCCCCGCTGGACCTTTGTGGCCCAGGATATCTCGGCGGACATGCTGGCCCAGGCCAGGATGCGGGCCGAGCAGGCGGGCATGGGGGAGAGGGTGTGCTGGCACCTGGGCGCATTGCCTGTGGTGAATAAGCCTTGCGATGGTGCACTCTGTCTGCTGGTGCTGCATTTTCTGGCGCAAGATGCCAAAGCCGCGCTATTGGGTGATATTTATCGCCAGCTCAATCCTGGCGCTCCCCTGCTGCTGGCGGATCTGATGGCGCCCACGGACCCGCTTGAGCGCAAGGCGATGGGGTTGCAAGCCGCCCTCGCCGGTTTGCCGCTTCCTGCCTGCGAGCAGATGGTGCGCCGCCTCGGAGAGGACTTCACCTCCCTGGACGAGGGACAGACCCGCCGCCTCTTGCAAGGGGCCGGTTTCGCGGCGGCGCACCGCTTCTTTCAGGTGCTGGGGTTTCACGGCTGGCTGGCGCAGCGGCAGTGAGCCCTGGCCGGGTGGCGCCGGATCAACGAGAGGCCCTCTCCAGCGTCAGCAGTGCCTGCTTGATAGGCAGGCCTCCCGCATAGCCGGTGAGGCTGCCATTCTGGCCGATCACCCGGTGGCAGGGGATGATGATGGAGAGCGGATTGCGACCGTTCGCGGCACCCACCGCCCGCACCGCGTTTGGCTTGCCGATGGCGCGGGCGATGTCGCCGTAGCTGCGGGTCTCCCCGTAGGGGATGTCGCACAGCGCCTGCCACACCGCTTGTTGAAACGCCGTGCCCCTGGGGGCGAGCGGCAGGGTGAAGCGCTGCAACCTGCCCGCGAAGTAGCCCTGAAACTCGGCGAGGAAGGGGGCGAGCGCCTCGCCGTCCTGCTGCCAGTCCTGCATGTCGGGCAGCGGCCGCAGTCCGGCCACGAAGTCCACATGGACCAGACCGCGTTCGTCGATGGCGACCAGCAGTTCGCCCTGGTCGGTGGGCATCATGTCATAGCGGATCATAGGCTCTTCTCCTCGTCTTGTGTCTGTGTTGGCCGAGTGAGCAGCGCCGGTTGTTCACTCATGGCGTGCCACAGCCAGCTCGCGGCATAGGCGCGCCACGGCTGCCAGGGGGCGCTGCGCGCTGTCACCTCTTTCACCGGCAGCTTGTCACCGCCCCCCAGCGCCTTTTGCAGCACGAGATCCGAGGCGGGGAAGGCATCCGTGTCGAGCCCGCAGCGCAGCCGCCAGTAAGCGACCGTCCAGGGGCCTATGCCCGGCAGCGCGAGCAGTTGTTCGTCGCTCGCGCTGCCCAGGGTGAGCGCGCCGCTTGCGAGCGCCGCGGCCAGCCCCTGCAGCGTGCGGATGCGGCTGCCCGGCATGCCGATGCCGTCGAGATCCAGCTCGCACAGCTGGGTCGGGGTGGGCAGCTGCGCGGTGCCGAACTGCGCCAGGGTGCGCGCCACCAGGCGCCCCATGATGGTGATGGCACCCTTGACCGACACCTGTTGGCCTACGATGGCGCGCAGCATCACCTCGTATTCATCCCACCCCCCCGGCAGCCGCACCCCGGGCCATCGTCCCTGGATGCCGGCGAGCAGCGGATCCTGCCCCAGGTGTTCGCCGATGCGGCCCATGTCGGCGTCGAGATCCCACATGCGGCGCACGCGGTACAGGATGTCCGGCAGCGCACCCGGCGGCAGATCCCGCACCGTGAGTCTGAGCCTCTCCCCCTCGACGGGCTCGATGCGGATGAGCCCCTCCTGCTCGCCGACCCGGTGACGGCGTTCGTAACCGTGCTCATCCACCCGCTCCAGCCCCGGAATGGCGCGCAACCGGTAGAACGCGAGCATGGCCTGGACGTCGAACGGCGGGCGATACAGCAGGTGCAGTTGCAGGCTAGATTGCGGTGTCTCCTGCGGCGCGCCCCCTTCCTGCTTGCGCAGGGCGCCCGGTGTCATGCCATACGCCTGCAGCCAGGCGTCGTTGAAGCGGCGAATGCTTGCAAAGCCTGCGGCAAACGCCACGTCCGTGATGGGCAGGCGCGTCTCCGTCAGCAGCCGTTTCGCAAGCAGCAGGCGGCGCGTCTGCTCCACCTGTTTCGGCGAGGCGCCGAGATGTTGCTCGAACTGGCGCCTCAGGGTGCGCTCCGTGATCCCGGCCTGCGTTGCAAGGGAGCCCAGGCTGTGCTCCGCCAGCTCGCCGCGCTCGATGCGCGCCAGCACCTGGGCGACGAGCGGTGGCAGATCGCCGCTCTGGGCCGGTGCGAGCTCCGGGCGACAGCGCAGGCAGGGGCGCAGCCCGTGCTGCTCTGCCGCCGCCGCGAAGCGAAAATAGCGCACATTGTGCTCGTGCGGTGCCCGCGCCGGACACACGGGGCGGCAATAGATGCCGGTGGAGAGCACCCCGGTGAAGAAGCGACCATCGAAACGCGCGTCTCGCGCGAGGCGTGCGGCGTGGCACTGCTCCCGGGTGAGACCCGGGATGATCTCGTCCCGTTGGGATGAATGCGGGGGCGATGTGGTCATGGCATGGCTCGGGTTGCTGTGGGCATGTCCCAGAGACTAAGCGGGGGCGAGAGGGGTGACTAGCCAAAAACGGACAGGGATAGCAAAAATAGTGCGATCCGAGGAATCCCAGTCCTCCCTTTGTAAGGTTAGGGGGGCAGGACCCCACCCTAACCCTCCCCTTCGTAAGGGGAGGGGACAAACAGCTCCCCTCTGTGAACGGGGCGGGGTTAGCTCCTCCCCCTTGTGAAGGGGGAGGCTGGGAGGGGGTTCAACCTCGCTTATTTCAGATAGCGCTGTTCGAGGTGTTTGCGCAGCCACTGGGGATTGAGCGCCTCACCGGTCGCGCGGCGAATGAGCTCGTCCGTGCCGTGCAGGCTGCCTTGGGACCAGATATGGCGACCGAGCCAGCCAAAGATCTCCGGCAGGCGGCCGGACTCTACGAGCGTGCCCATGTCGCCGAGCTCACGCTCGAGTGCGAAGCGCAGCTGCGCCGCGTACATGGCGCCGAGCGTGTAGCTCGGGAAGTAGCCAAACGAGCCGTCCGTCCAGTGGATGTCCTGCATGCAGCCGTTCTGGTAATTGCCCTTCGTGGACAAGCCGAGCCACTGCTGCATCTTCGCGTCCCACAGCTCGGGGATGTCCGCGACCTCGATGCGCCCTTCCATCAAGTCCCGCTCCAGCTCGTAGCGCAGGATGACGTGGGCCGGGTAGGTGACTTCGTCCGCATCGACGCGGATAAAGCCGGGCTCGACCCTGTTGTACAGCTTCTCGAGGTTTGCCGGTGCGAGCGCATCCTCTGCCCCGAAGTGCGCGCGAATGCGCGGCGCAATCAGCGTGAGGAACGCGGGGTGATGGCCGAGTTGCATCTCGCAGAACAGGCTCTGGCTCTCGTGAATACCCATGGAACGCGCCTCGGCCACCGGCTGGCCGAGCAGTGTGCGCGGCAGGCCCTGCTCGTAGCGTGCGTGGCCCGTCTCGTGGACGATGCCCATCAGGCTGGAGACGAACTCCTGCTCGTTGTAGCGCGTGGTGATGCGCACGTCCGTCGGCACGCCGCCGCAGAACGGGTGGCTGCTCACGTCGAGCCTGCCGTGCGCAAAATCAAAGCCGAGCAGCCCCATCACCTCCTGGCCGAGGGCCTGCTGCGTCGCAACCGGGAACGGGCCTTGCGGGGTGAGGATGGTCTCGATTTTCTGCCGCTCGCTCACGGTCTGGATGAGGCCGGGCAACCAGCTCGTCAGATCGCCGAAGATCTGATCCAGCCTCGCGCTCGTCATGCCGGGCTCGTACAGCGCCAGCATGGCGTCATAGGGGCGCACCCCGAGCGCGTCGGCGCGCAGGCGAGCCACCTCCCGCGACAGGCGCACCACCTCCTCGAGGTTCGGGGCAAAACCTGCCCAGTCGTTCTCCTTGCGCTGGCGACGCCAGGCGTGCTCGCATTTGCTGCCGGCCAGGGAAAGCGCCTCCACCAGCGCCCCCGGCAGCAGGCTTGCATCCTGCCACTGGCGCTTGATCTCCCGCAGGTTCGCACGCTGGTGCTCGTCCAGCGGTTCGCTCTCTGCCTTGGCTATCCACTCCCCAAGCTCGGGGGCGGTGCGCTTGCCGTGGATCAGCACGCCAAGCTCCGCCATCGCCTCGGCGCGGGCCTCGTTGCCCCCCTCCGGCATCATGGCGGCCTGATCCCAGCCGCAGATGGCGGAGAGGTGGGAGAGGCGGTGCAGTTGTTGCTGATGTTGTTCGAGTTTCTGGTATGACATGGGATTGTCCTTGTTATCGTCCCTGATGGTATGCACCCCGTACCTGGCATGATCGGGGCCGCCCGATGCTAGCACTGCCATCCACCCTGGTGCCACCCTCAGGCAGTCAGCCGAGGCGCTTCTGGTGCCGTTCGCGGTTTTCCGCCTTCTTGCGCTCGCTCTTGCGCAGCAATACGTAGAGCGCACCGCTGCCGCCGTGGCGGCGCTCGGCGCTGTGCATGGCCATCACCGAAGGCAACTGTGGCAGCCAGGCGCTGACATGGCTCTTGAGCAGGGCACGCGGGGTGCTGCGCTCCCCCTTGCCGTGCAGGATCAGCAGGCAGCGGATATCCCGCACTTCGCATTCGGCAATGAACTGCACCAGGGCGATACGGGCCTCGTTGAGCGTCTTGTGGTGCAGGTCGAGGGAGCCTTGCAGCTCGTATTTGCCAAGGCGCAGCTTCTTGTAGACCCCCTCCTGCACGCCGTCACGCTTGAAGCCGACGATGGCATGGGGGTCCAGCATCTCGACTGCTTCCGTGCCGAGGTGATCCAGGGTGAGTTGTTCGGCGGTGGCGGCTTCCCGGCGCGCGAGTTGCGCCTCGGTGGGCTGGCTGTTGCCCGCAGTGGGGGCGATATGGTCGCTGCGAAGGGGCCGCACGTCGGCCACTTCCTGCAGGAACAGTGAGAGTTCGTCGTTATGAGACACGGCAGGCTCCCCGCATGAAAATGAGGGAGCCAGTATAGCGGGCCTTGGTGGGCCTTAGAATGGCAACGCTCGCGGGCCCCGGCCCCTGCCGGGTAAGGCGGTCTGAGCGAGCCTGGTTATTGCCCCTCTTTGGGCGGCTCTGCGTGCATCACCTTGTAGATGAAATAGACTGCATAGGCGCTGATGAGCAGGAAGGTGCCGAAAATCACCAGCATGGACATAAGCCCCACGCTGTTGCCGAACATCAGGTTCATCCAGAATTCCATCTCGTTCACTCCTGTCACTGGGCGGTGACAGGCATGATAGATACCTCTTCAGGAGGGAGAGGATGATCTCGATCAACTCCCTCTCTGGTTATTTAATCGGCAGCAAATTCTGTGAGCCGACGCGCATCCGGCGCGTCAGGCCGCCGGACTGGACGCTATTTTGCTTTCTCCAGGGTCGGTTCGGTGAGGGGCGTGATGCGCCAGCCCTGCTGCTCCAGCAGGGCGAGCAGCCCGTGCTCGCCGTAAAGATGCAGGGCCCCTACCACGATAAAGCTCTCGTTCGGCAGGCTGGGCCACTTCTTGACCCAGTTGCGGTTGCGCTCTGCCAGCAGGGTCTGTTCCAGCCAGGCTTGCAGCTTGGGCGGTGCCATCTCCTCCCTGAGCAGATTGATGAGGGTGTCCTGATCCCCGTTCTGCCAGGCGGTCATCACGGCGTCGAACCCCTGCTGGATGTCGGGCAGCTCGTCCAGGGTGCTCTCCAGCATCAAGGTCTGGTTGTCGCCGACGCTCGCGAGATAGCCGAGTTGCTCCAGCAGGGTCTCCAGCCCGACGATGGGCTTGCCGCCGTCGTTCGCCCGCTTGGCGAAGTGCTGGTCGACACCGTATTCACCGCGATAGCCGGTGCGCTCCAGGGCCGCCTGGGTCAGGGTAATGGCCGCAAACCAGGGACGCAGCGGAGCCAGCATGCTCTCGTTCAGACCGTTCTGGCCCGCGGCGATGAGGGTGCGACGGTAGAGGTCGATGGGCAGGTGATCCTTGAGGGTCTTGCCGTCGACGAGCCGGGTGATGGCGCCCATCTCCTGCCACTGCTCCTGGCTGATGTGGGTCATGTCCACCTCCATCACCAGGGCGCGGCTCTGCTGCCAGGCGCGCTCCACCGGGTCCGGCAGGGGATAGAGAGAGGGTTTGCCCGCGTGGATGGACCCCAGCAGCCAGTGCTGTTCGTTGCCCTTGTTGATGCGGTAAAAGGCCGGATCGGCCATGGCATGGAGCGGCAGCAGCAGGCAGAGCAGGAAGGAGAGCAGCGTGGGATGGAATCTCATGAGGCACCTTATGTGAGCGGGATGAGTGCTCTATGATAAGTCCTCATTTGTCACAGCCAAGAGGTTTCCCATGCCCCACCTTCGTTTTCGGGCAGTTTCTGTCGACACCCTGCAGCGGATAAGCGCCCCCCTGATGGCGGATCTCTGCGCCCTGACCGGCGGCAAGCCGGAGTTCGTCACCCTGGAGTGCGTGCCGAGCCAGTGGGTACGAGATGGCCAGCCCGAAGCCGGTTTCCCCTTCGTGGAGCTGGTCTGGTTCGAGCGACCGCAGGAGATGCAGGATGCCGCCGCCGCCCTCATCACCCGCCACCTGAAAGGGGTGCTGGGGGAGCAGACCTATGTGGTGGTGCAGGTGCTGCCCATCGTCAAGAGTCACTACTACAGCAACGGCCAGCACTATTGAGCAGGCATCGTTGCTAAGACAGGTGCATATCAAGAGGAGGGCCGCCGAGGGCCCTCTTTATCAGGCGGATTTGATCAGCAGCTTGTCCAGCCAGCGGCTTGGCAGCAGGCGGCGCAACACGGTAAACAATTTGGTCGGGAAGGTGACCGGGTAGCGGTGCCTGGGACGCTTGCTCGTGAGCGCATGCAGTAAAGGCGGGATGCAGGCCTCGCTTGGCAGGGTAAAGCCGCGGGCACCCCCTTCACGCTCCAGCCTGGCCAGCGTCTGGGCATAGGCGTCCTGATGGCGGCTGGTGGCGGGATCTATGTGGCGCAGGAAGGCCTCCCGGGCATTGGCGCGAAACCGGGTGTCGATGGGGCCGGGTTCGATCAGGCTGATGTGCACGCCGCTGCCCGCGAGTTCCAGGCGCAGGGTGTCGGTATAGCCTTCCAGCGCGAACTTGCTGGCGTTGTAGGCGCCACGATACTTCATGGCCACCAGGCCAAGCACCGAGCTGTTCTGCACGATGCGCCCCTCGCCTACCGCCAGCATGGGGGGCAATACCTGGCGAATGAGGTGATGCCAGCCAAAGAGGTTGGTCTCGAACTGCTCGCGCAGCGCCTCGGTGGGCAGATCTTCCAGCGCACCGGGCTGGCCGTAGGCGCCGTTGTTGAACAGCCCGTAGAGGCGCCCCTCGGCCAGGGCCAGCGCCTCTGCCGCCCCTCGCTCTATGCTGGCGCTGTCCGCCAGATCCAGTTGCACCGCCAACAGACCCTGCTGCTGCAGCAGGGCCACATCCTCGCCCTTGCGGGCGGAAGCGATGACGGTGAAGCCCCGGGCGCCGAGCTTTCTTGCGGCGGCGAGGCCGATGCCGCTGGAGCAGCCGGTGACGAGCACGAAGGGATGGGGCATGAGCATGGTCCTGATTGACGGCCGGCAGGTGGCCCGAAGTTGGCATGGTAGCGTGGTGCCACCAAAAACAAAACCGGGCCAGAGGCCTAATGCCGATCAGTTAAGGATCCATTGACCGATCCTCAGGCTGTGTAAGAATCCGAAACTCCTTGTTGGGTTTCGGATTTTTTTATGCGTATCGACCAAGCTCTCGACTTCATTCACGCCTGTCCTCCCGGAAAGTTTGAGTCCCTGTCTGACCTGCTGTCACCTGAACTGGTGCAGGCTTGCTTGGCCGAGACGGGCTCCGTCTCCTTGCGCCGACGGCGCATGCCCATGGAGCGGGTGCTATGGGCCATTATCGGGATGTCCTTGTTTCGTCATGTCCCTATGGCCCAGCTGGCCAACCAGCTCGATATCCTGTTACCCGGCGACCGGCCGTTTGTCGTCCCCAGCGCCTTCATCCAGGCGCGCCAAAAACTGGCTGACCAAGCCGTTCGACAGGTGTTCCAGCAGACCGCCACACTCTGGCATCAGCAGTGTCAGCACCCCACCTGGGCCGGCTTGCAGCTGCTGGCCGTGGACGGGGTGGTCTGGCGCACGCCCGATACTCCGGACAATGCCGGCGCCTTTGCCAAGTCGAAAACCGTCCAGGGGGAGACGCAATATCCCCAGGTCCGCATGTTGTGTCAGATGGAGCTGACCAGTCATCTGCTGACCCAGACAGTGATGGACTCCTGTGCGGTAAACGAGATGGTGTTGGCAGAGCAACTGATTGAAAAAACACCCGATAATAGCCTGACCCTGTTCGATAAGGGCTTCTACTCACTGGGGTTACTCCATGCCTGGCAACGCCAGGGCGTAGCGCGTCACTGGCTTATTCCGCTGAAAAAGGGGGCTCAATACGAGGTCATCCGCAAGCTGGGGCGGCAGGATGTGCTGGTACGCCTCAGTGCCAGTCCGCAGGCCAAGAAGAAGTGGAGCGAGTTGCCGGAGCAGTTCGAAGCCCGGCTGCTGACCCGGACGGTAAACGGCAAGGAGCGGCAGGTGCTGACCTCGCTCACCGACCCGCTGCGCTTCCCGGCCAGCGAGTTGATGGAGCTATACCAGAATCGCTGGGAAATCGAGCTGGGCTATCGGGAGATGAAACATAGCCTGCAACAGCACCGGCTGACGCTGCGCAGCAAGAAACCCGATGGAGTAAGGCAGGAGCTATGGGGCTTGGTATTGGCCTATAACCTACTGAGATATCAGATGGTTAGGATGGCGGCGAGCTTAAAGGGCTATACGGCCAGCCAGTTGAGCTTTCACATGGCATCGGTGTATCTGCTGCATGAACTCAGTTGCCTGCCGTTTGTGTCACCGGGCATGGTTCCAGGGCGTGTCGCTGAGTTGGACAAACAGGCAGAGCAGTTCAAGTTACCCGCCCGCCGAGAACGAAGTTACCCAAGGTGCATCAAAGCCAAACCACAGAAGTATGCGACGAGAAAACCTAGTAAAAACAATGCCAGTCAGGCTTAACTGACTGGCATTA
>NZ_JBFODJ010000075.1:0-8948 GCF_040908265.1 Aeromonas sp. R5-1 | reverse complement strand
GAAGCAGGAACCCGGTACTGCGCGAGCAGCTATCACCCAGTAATGGGAATCCCCCTCCTGTGACGCGAAGCGCTAAGGTGGGGGAGGATGTCAAGAATTGGGCATTCGAATAATAACCATACGGCCTTGCGGTTGTCTAAAGGCACCTAACATCAGATAATACGGCCGCCTTCATACCGGATAACCCATCTTCAATGACTGAGTACCTGCTTTTACTGGTCGGCACCGTGCTGATCAACAACTTCGTGCTGGTGAAGTTCCTCGGCCTTTGCCCCTTCATGGGTGTCTCCGGCAAGCTGGAAACCGCCATCGGCATGGGTCTGGCCACCACCTTCGTCATGACGCTGGCCAGCGCCTGCTCCTATCTGATGGAGCACTACATCCTGATCCCGCTGGAGATCGCCTACCTGCGCACCCTGGGCTTCATTCTGGTGATCGCCGTGGTGGTCCAGTTCACCGAGATGGTGATCCGCAAAAGCAGCCCGACCCTCTATCGCCTGCTCGGCATCTTCCTGCCGCTCATCACCACCAACTGTGCCGTGCTCGGCGTGGCGCTGCTCAGCATCAACGAGCGCCACAACTTCATCCAGAGCATCATCTACGGCTTCGGGGCCGCCGTCGGCTTCTCTCTGGTGCTGATCCTGTTTGCCGCCATGCGTGAGCGGCTGGTGGCCGCCGACGTGCCAGCACCGTTTCGTGGCGTCTCCATCGCCATGGTCACCGCTGGCCTGATGTCGCTGGCCTTCATGGGCTTTACCGGCCTCATCAAGATATAACGCTATGATTCACATACTCTTTGCCATTCTGGTGCTGGCCCTGCTTGCCCTGGCCTTCGGCATTATTCTCGGCTTTGCCGCCGTCAAGTTTCATGTGCAGGCCGATCCCATCGTCGATCAGCTCGATGCTCTGTTGCCCCAGACCCAGTGCGGCCAGTGCGGTTACCCGGGCTGCAAACCCTACGCAGAAGCCCTGGCCAATGGCGACAAGATCAACAAGTGCGTGCCCGGTGGCGACGCCACCATGCGCAAGATTGCCGACCTGATGGGGGTCGAGCCCCAGTCTCTGGACGGCGGTGAAGACGCGGCAATCCCCGTCAAGAAGGTGGCCTTCATTCACGAAGACATGTGCATCGGTTGCACCAAGTGCATCCAGGCCTGTCCGGTCGACGCCATCTTGGGTGCCACCAAGGCGATGCACACCGTCATCGTGGCCGAGTGTACCGGGTGCGACCTCTGCGTCGACCCCTGCCCGACCGACTGTATCGAAATGATCCCGGTGCCGACCACGGTCGACAACTGGAAATGGGATCTGGCCAAGGTCGCCATTCCGGTCAAGATAGTGGAATAAACAGCGGAGTAACCATGCAGCATCTGCTCGAACGCATCAAAGCCGGCACTCTGTGGGATTTTCACGGCGGCATCCATCCCCCCGAGAACAAGCACCAGTCCAGCCTGACCCCCGTCGTTGACGCGGGCCTTCCCCCCCAGCTCATCATTCCGGTGCGCCAGCACGCGGGTCCGGCCGGCGAACTGCTGGTGCGGGTGGGGGACAAGGTCAAGAAGGGGCAACCCCTCACCCGTTTTGACAAGGGGCGCATCGTGCCGGTGCACGCTTCCACCTCGGGCACCATCACCGCCATCGAGCAGCACACGGTGGCGCACCCCTCCGGTCTTGACGATCTCTGCATCCTCCTCACCCCGGACGGAGACGATGCCTGGGGCGAGCGCACACCCCAGCCTGACTACTGGAACCTGGAGCGGGGGGCGTTGCTCGAGCGCATCCAGCAGGCCGGCATCGCCGGGCTCGGCGGCGCCGTCTTCCCGACCCACAGCAAGCTCGACGGCCGTGGCCAGCTCACCGAGATCCTCATCGTCAACGGGCTGGAGTGCGAACCCTACATCACCACGGATGACAGGTTGATGCAGGAGTACTCCGACGAGATCATGGACGGCATCCGGGTACTCAAGCACCTGCTCAAGCCCAAGCTCACCCTGATCGGGGTGGAAGACAACAAACCGGCGGCCATCGAGGCCCTGACCCGCCATGCCAGCGACGCCGACGTGCTGGTCAAGTCGGTACCGACCAAGTACCCCTCCGGCGGCGCCAAACAGACCATAGAGCTGCTCACCGGACGCCAGGTGCCCAAGGGAGGCCGGGCGGTGGACATGGGCATCATGGTGCTCAACGTCGCCACCGTCTTTGCCATCAAGCGCGCCATCATCGACGGCGAGCCGCTCATCGAGCGCATCGTCACCCTCACCGGCGACGCCTTCAAGAAACCCGGCAATGCCTGGGTGCGTCTGGGCACGCCGGTACGCTGGCTGCTCCAGCGTTTCGAGCTGCAACCGGAGGCGGATCAGCGGGTCATCATGGGGGGCCCCATGATGGGCTTCACCCTGCCCCACGCCATGGTCCCCGTGGTCAAGGCCACCAACTGCCTGCTCTCCCCCACCCGCGCCGAGCTGCCGCCCCCCGGCCCGGAACAGGCCTGCATCCGTTGCAGTGCCTGCGCCGATGCCTGCCCCGCCACCCTGCTGCCCCAGGAGCTTTACTGGTACAGCCGGGTCAAGGAGTACGACAAGGCCGAGAAGCTCAACCTCTTTGACTGTATCGAGTGCGGCGCCTGTGCCTGGGTCTGCCCGAGCGAAATCCCCCTGGTGCAGTACTACAAGATCGCCAAGGATGACATCCGCGAGGCCCGTGCCGAGGCCGAGAAGGCCGAACGTGCCAAGCAGCGCTTCGAGGCCAAGCAGGCCCGCTTCGAGCGGGACAAGGCCGCGCGGGAGGCTCGCCACGCCGAGGCCGCCGCCCAGCGTCGCCAGGCCATGGCCGCGGCAGGGGGGGATGATCCCGTCGCCGCCGCTCTGGCCCGCCTCAAGGCCAAGCAGGAGACCACCCAGGCAGGCACCAGCGAGCCAGCACCGGACAACGGCGCCATGATTGCCGCCAGAGAGGCGCGCAAGCAGGAGGCCATCGCCCGTCGTGCCGCCAAGGCCGCCAATGGCGAGGGCAATGGGCTGGCTGACACCCCGGCATCTGGGGAGCAACATCCCAAGGCAGAGCTGGATCCCAAGAAAGCCGCCATCGCCGCCGCCCTGGCACGGGCCAAGGCCAAGAAAGCCGCCCTGGCGCAAGGGGACACGCCGATGGATGCGGATAAAACATCCGTGAACACAAGCGATAACGCCGTTGAGGCCCCGGCCGCCGCATCCGAGCCCGCCGCCGAGGTGGACCCCAAGAAGGCGGCCATTGCCGCCGCCATCGCCCGGGCCAAGGCCAAGAAGGCCGCCCAGGCGCAAGGTGATGGGCCTGTGGTCGCGGGTGAGACATCCGTGAACACAACCGAACACGCCGTTGAGGCCCCGGCCGCCGCATCCGAGCCCGCCGCCGAAGTGGACCCCAAGAAGGCGGCCATTGCCGCCGCCATCGCCCGGGCCAAGGCCAAGAAAGCCGCCCAGGCGCAAGGTGATGCACCGGTGGTCGCGGGTGAGACATCCGTGAACACAACCGAACACGCCGTTGAGGCCCCGGCCGCCGCATCCGGACCCGCCGCCGAGGTGGACCCCAAGAAGGCGGCCATCGCCGTCGCCATCGCCCGGGCCAAGGCCAAGAAAGCCGCCCAGGCGCAAGGTGACGCACCGCTGGACGCAGGTGGCATCTCCGCAAACACAAGCGATACCGCCACCGCCGAGGCACCTGCCGCCGCATCCGAGCCCGCCGCCGAGGTAGACCCCAAGAAGGCGGCCATCGCCGCCGCCATCGCCCGGGCCAAAGCCAAGAAGCTGGCGGCCGAGGCTGCCTCCTCCCCTTCGACCGACAAGAGCCACTGATCCATGTTCAATATCGCGAGTGCGCCTTTTGCCCACAACCGCAAACAGACCCAGACCCTGATGGTGCTGGTGATCCTGGCCTGCCTGCCCGGCTTCCTGGCGCAGACCTGGTTCTTCGGCTGGGGGACCCTGATCCAGATCCTGCTGGCGCTGGTCACTGCCCTGGGTTCGGAGGCCCTGGTCCTTCGCCTGCGCGGCCGCCCCGTCAAACCGGCCCTGCTGGATGGCAGCGCGGCGCTCACCGCCGTGCTCATCGGTCTCTCCCTGCCCCCCCTGCTGCCCTGGTGGATGCTGGTGCTGGGCACGGCGTTCGCCATCATCATCGCCAAGCATCTCTATGGCGGGCTCGGTCAGAACCTGTTCAATCCTGCCATGGTGGCCTATGTGCTGCTGCTGGTCTCCTTCCCGGTCCAGATGACCAGCTGGCTGCCCCCCTCCAGCATCGCCGCCTACGACATCGGCTTCGCCGATGCGGCCTCGGTGATCTTCACCGGCTTCAGCCTCGACGGCTACAGCATGCTGCAGCTCAAGCAGGGGGTGGATGGCCTGACCATGGCCACGCCGCTGGATACCTTAAAGACCGGGCTGACCCAGGGGCTGACCGCCACCGAAGTGATGACCCACACCGTCTTCGAGGGCTGGGGTGGCATCGGCTGGAGCTGGGTCAACCTCGGCTACCTGCTGGGAGGCCTCTTCCTGCTCCAGCAGAAAGTGATCAACTGGCGCATTCCGACTGCCGTGCTGGGCGCATTGCTGCTCGCTGCCACCCTGGGCTATCTGGCCACCCCGGATGCCACCGCCACCCCCATGCTGCACCTGTTCAGCGGTGCCACCATGCTCGGGGCCTTCTTCATCGCCACCGATCCGGTGAGTGCCAGCACCACCGCAAAGGGGCGCCTCGTCTACGGTGTGCTCATCGGCGTGCTGGTCTATGTCATCCGCCGTTTTGGCGGCTATCCGGATGCCTTCGCCTTCGCCGTGTTGCTGGCCAACCTGTGCGTTCCCCTGATTGACAATCTGACCCGCCCCAAGGTCTATGGAGCCCGTCGCAAATGAACCCCCATCTGAATTGTCGCAGACGCGAGACAGGGAGCCTCCCATGTTGAAAAGCATGCGCAAGAATGGCCTGACCCTGGCCCTCTTTGCCCTCGGCTGCACCGCCATGGTGGTGCTGACCAACGAACTGACCCGGGATCGCATCGCCCACCAGCAAGAGCTGGAGAAGCTGCGCACCCTGCAGGCCCTGCTGCCCGAGGGGAGTTATGACAACGATCTGGTGGCCAGTTGCAAGCTGGTCAGCAGCCGGGAATACCTGGGCAGCGATGAGCCCATGCCCCTCTATACCGCCACCCTCAAGGGGGTGCATACCGGCTACGCGCTGGAAACCGTGGCCCCCGATGGTTACAGTGGAGCCATTCGCATGGTGGTCGGCACCGATGCAAAGGGGGCCGTCAGCGCGGTCAGGGTGCTGGCCCACAAGGAAACCCCGGGGCTTGGTGACAAGATAGAGCTGAAGAAATCCAGCTGGATCGACAGCTTCACCGGCAAGTCCCTCACGGCCGACAACGACACCACCTGGGCGGTGAAGAAGGATGGCGGTGAATTCGACGCCTTCACCGGAGCCACCATCACCCCGCGGGCCGTGGTCAAGGCGGTGAAAAATTTGCTGAGGCTGCAACAGGAGCACCCCGAACTGCTGCACGATGCCCCCTCCTGCCATACCAACCCCTAACGCCGGAGCACACGCAATGGAACAAGTCGACGTGATTGACACGGCCAGCCAACCCGCCGGGGAAAGTGGCCGCCGCGAAGAGCTCAAGGAGCTGATGCTGCAGGGACTGTGGAAGAACAACCCCTCCCTGGTGCAGGTGCTGGGGCTCTGCCCCACCCTGGCGGTCTCCTCCACCTTTACCAATGCGTTGGGGCTCGGCCTTGCCACCATGGTGGTACTGGTCTGCTCCAACCTCGCCGTCTCCCTGGTGCGCAACTGGGTGCCCAAGGATATCCGCATCCCGGTCTATGTGATGATCATCGCGGCCCTGGTGACCAGCGTGCAGCTGTTGATGAACGCCTACACCTACGGCCTCTATCAGGCGCTCGGCATCTTCATCGCCCTCATCGTCACCAACTGCGTCATCATCGGCCGCGCCGAAGCCTATGCCTCCAAGAACCCGCCCCTGCTTGCCGCCCTCGACGGCTTCATGATGGGGCTGGGCTTTACCCTGGTGCTGCTGGTACTGGGGGGCCTTCGCGAGATCATCGGCATGGGCACCCTGTTTGACGGTGCCGAGCTGCTGCTGGGTGACTGGGCCAAGTCATTGCGCGTCGAGCTGTTCCACGCCGACGCCAGCCTGCTGCTGGCGATCCTGCCCCCCGGCGGCTTCATCGGCCTCGGTTTGATGATCGCCGGCAAAAACGCCATCAACGACTGGATGGGCCGCAAGCAGAGTGCCGAGAAGGCCCACTGCACCGTGCCGGCGGCAGGCGCCCGCACGACCCAGCTCTGAGACAAGAGAGAGCCATGAACAACCAGAAACGCAGGCTGATCCTGGAGCGGTTGCGCGATGACAACCCCCATCCCACCACAGAGCTCAACTTCACCACGCCCTTCGAGCTGCTCATCGCCGTGCTGCTCTCGGCCCAGGCCACCGATGTCAGCGTCAACAAGGCCACCGACAAGCTCTATCCGGTGGCCAACACCCCCCAGGCCATGCTGGATCTGGGGGTGGACGGGGTCAAGGAGTACATCAAGACCATTGGCCTCTTCAACACCAAGGCCGAGAACGTCATCAAGACCTGCGCCATTCTGCTGGAGCGCCACGGCGGCGAGGTGCCGGAGAATCGCGAGGCCCTCGAGGCCCTGCCCGGCGTCGGCCGCAAGACCGCCAACGTGGTGCTCAACACCGCCTTCGGCTGGCCCACCATCGCCGTCGACACCCATATCTTCCGGGTCTCCAACCGCACCGGCTTTGCCGTGGGCAAGAACGTCGATCAGGTGGAGGAGAAGCTGCTCAAGGTGGTCCCCGCCGAGTTCAAGCTGGACGTGCACCACTGGCTCATCCTGCACGGGCGTTACACCTGTCTCGCCCGCAAGCCCCGCTGCGGCTCCTGCATCATCGAAGATTTGTGCGAATACAAAGAGAAGGTCTATCCCGAGAGTTGATCTGCAGGCCTCTGCGGATCCGGTCTCGGGCCATGGATTCAAGGCAGTACCAATCCACCAACCCGGAGAATTGAGCAATGAGAATTCTGCATACCATGTTGCGCGTCGGCGATCTGCAACGTTCCATCGACTTCTACACCCGAGTGCTGGGCATGACACTGCTGCGCAAGAGCGAGAACAGCGAATACAAGTACACCCTGGCCTTCGTCGGCTACGGCGACGAGAAGGATGAAGCCGTCATCGAGCTCACCTACAACTGGGGGGTGAGCGAGTACGAGCTCGGTTCCGCCTATGGCCACATCGCCCTGGAAGCGGACGACATCTATGCCACCTGCGAGGCACTGCGCGCCGCCGGCGCCAAGATCACCCGCGAGCCGGGCCCGGTGAAGGGCGGCACCACCGTCATCGCCTTCGTGGAAGACCCGGACGGTTACAAGATTGAGCTGATTGCCAAGAAAGACGCCGGTAACGGCCTGGGCGCCTGAGCCCACGCCGCCTGGCGGTGAGAAAAACAACGGGGCCCAGGGCCTAATGCCGATCAGTTAAGGATCCATTGACCGATCCTCAGGCTGTGTAAGAATCCGAAACTCCTTGTTGGGTTTCGGATTTTTTTATGCGTATCGACCAAGCTCTCGACTTCATTCACGCCTGTCCTCCCGGAAAGTTTGAGTCCCTGTCTGACCTGCTGTCACCTGAACTGGTGCAGGCTTGCTTGGCCGAGACGGGCTCCGTCTCCTTGCGCCGACGGCGCATGCCCATGGAGCGGGTGCTATGGGCCATTATCGGGATGTCCTTGTTTCGTCATGTCCCTATGGCCCAGCTGGCCAACCAGCTCGATATCCTGTTACCCGGCGACCGGCCGTTTGTCGTCCCCAGCGCCTTCATCCAGGCGCGCCAAAAACTGGCTGACCAAGCCGTTCGACAGGTGTTCCAGCAGACCGCCACACTCTGGCATCAGCAGTGTCAGCACCCCACCTGGGCCGGCTTGCAGCTGCTGGCCGTGGACGGGGTGGTCTGGCGCACGCCCGATACTCCGGACAATGCCGGCGCCTTTGCCAAGTCGAAAACCGTCCAGGGGGAGACGCAATATCCCCAGGTCCGCATGTTGTGTCAGATGGAGCTGACCAGTCATCTGCTGACCCAGACAGTGATGGACTCCTGTGCGGTAAACGAGATGGTGTTGGCAGAGCAACTGATTGAAAAAACACCCGATAATAGCCTGACCCTGTTCGATAAGGGCTTCTACTCACTGGGGTTACTCCATGCCTGGCAACGCCAGGGCGTAGCGCGTCACTGGCTTATTCCGCTGAAAAAGGGGGCTCAATACGAGGTCATCCGCAAGCTGGGGCGGCAGGATGTGCTGGTACGCCTCAGTGCCAGTCCGCAGGCCAAGAAGAAGTGGAGCGAGTTGCCGGAGCAGTTCGAAGCCCGGCTGCTGACCCGGACGGTAAACGGCAAGGAGCGGCAGGTGCTGACCTCGCTCACCGACCCGCTGCGCTTCCCGGCCAGCGAGTTGATGGAGCTATACCAGAATCGCTGGGAAATCGAGCTGGGCTATCGGGAGATGAAACATAGCCTGCAACAGCACCGGCTGACGCTGCGCAGCAAGAAACCCGATGGAGTAAGGCAGGAGCTATGGGGCTTGGTATTGGCCTATAACCTACTGAGATATCAGATGGTTAGGATGGCGGCGAGCTTAAAGGGCTATACGGCCAGCCAGTTGAGCTTTCACATGGCATCGGTGTATCTGCTGCATGAACTCAGTTGCCTGCCGTTTGTGTCACCGGGCATGGTTCCAGGGCGTGTCGCTGAGTTGGACAAACAGGCAGAGCAGTTCAAGTTACCCGCCCGCCGAGAACGAAGTTACCCAAGGTGCATCAAAGCCAAACCACAGAAGTATGCGACGAGAAAACCTAGTAAAAACAATGCCAGTCAGGCTTAACTGACTGGCATTA
>NZ_JBFODJ010000074.1:0-2957 GCF_040908265.1 Aeromonas sp. R5-1 | reverse complement strand
CGCCGTCGGGTGCGCCTCGTTGTCGTTCAGGGTGTAGCTGTAGCTCACCAGCCCGGTCGCCGGGTTGTACCCGGTGATGGTCAGGGTGTTGCCCAGCGGCGTGGTCACCCCGCTCAGCGGGAAGCCCGCCACCACCCCGTTCACCACGATGTTGATGCCACCCACGCTCAGGGTCTTCACCCCGTCCGGCGCGCTGATGGTGAAGTCCCCTGTCACCGTGGTCGACTCCTTGCTGCTGTCCGACCCCGCCGACTCATTCGCGCCGCGGGTCGCCAGCAGGTCGTCCTCGTACACCTTCGCATCCCCGCCCTCGCCCTTGGGCGTCAGGTTGGTGATGGTCACCCCGTCATCGTCGTTCTTGATGGTCAGGGTCAGGGTCGCCGTGCTCACGTCTCCGTCCGCATCCGTCAGGGTGTAGGTGAACACTTCGCTGCCCACCCCGCCCCCGGTCAGCGCCTTGAAGTCACCGTCGTTCGGGTTGAGGGTGTAGGTGTAGGCGCCGTTGGCATTGAGCACCAGGCTGCCGTAGGTCCCGCTCAGGGTGCCCGCGGTCACCGCCGCGCCATCCGCCCCCTGCACGTCGTTGGTGATGACGTTGCCATTGAGGACCAGGTTGTTCTCGCTCGCTACCGTCAGGTTGACGTCGCTCACCGCCGTCGGCACGTCATCCAGCACCACGACATCCAGCCCTGCACTGGTCGTGTCGCCATCGAGGTCCGTCAACACGACGTTGAAGCTCTCCGTCAGAGCCCCATCATTTGCAGGTTTGTTATGTGTTTCGTTATCGTTCAGGGTGTAGCTGTAGGTCACGCTGCCAACCCCTGTCACCGGGTTGTAGCTGACGCCGGTCACCAGCAGTTGATTTCCCAAAGGACTGGGGATCCCCTGGGGGAAGGTGGTCAAGACCTGGCCATTGCTGATCAGCGTCACACCTCCCAGTGTCAGGCTTTGTACTCCATCTGCCGCATTGAATGTAAAGGTACTGCTCTTGGTCAAGGCGGCGCCATCGGGGGCTGAGCCATCCGGCAATGCGGCTTCTTCAAGGACAAGCTCACCACCCTCGACCTGCAATCCATTCAGCGAGACAGGCTCATCTACAGGGGTGATGGTGATGGTCAGAGTGGAGTCGTTGGTATCATCCCCATCCGTTACGGTGTAATTGACCGCAGGTACAGGGCCTGTGTAGTTCAGCGCAGGGGTAAAGGTATAGGAGCCGTCGGCATTGATGATCAGCGTACCAATCCCATCCAGCGTGCTCTCAACGCCGGCAGCAATTCCCTGATTGCTGCCCCAGCTATAGGAAATGACAGACGTATCAAGGGGACCATCCGGATTGTTGCTGTTGTCGAGCACATTGCCACTGATGGCCTGATCTTCCTGGGTAACAGCAGACTCATCCTGATCATCGAGCTGATTCTCGGGCAGAAGATCGTCTTCCTGCAGCACATTCTGATCGATCAACGTGTCATAGCCGGTATCGAATCCGGCCTCGGCTATGGTCGCATCTCCGATGCGATCTATGACAACAAAACCACCATTGCCACTGGCCCCAGCGACCCCGCCGATACCGCCACCACCACCGGCGGCAGGTGCCCCACCGGCAGCAGAGGCTTCGAAGTTCTTGGTCGGGTCAACCCCTTGCAGGATGGATTGTTGCAACGCCGCAATTTCTGGCGACACTTCAGGCGAGCCTTGCTGATGATTGGCAACCGATGAGGACGATTGCCCCTCTGGAAGCATCTCTGTCCCTGCCGGGACACCATTGCCCTCTGCAGGTTTGTCATCGTAGGGAGCCAGCATCAATTTGGCATCATCAGCGATATTGAGTCTGGCGCCAGGCTGCAGTATCTCGCCAGGCTGGAGAGGACGACTGCTGCCATCGGCAAGCAGGATCTGAACGTTGCCTTCTACGGAAGAGACGACCACGGTTTTGTCGATGATTTGGGTGCGCATATCCATTGCTCCAGGGTGACAGATCTTGATGCCTACACTCTAGATACGCCCCCGTCCTGCTTCCGTTGCAAAAATGTACAGGGTTGAGTCTCTTTGACTTCATCCGATGCAGCGAATCGAACGAATATTTTTTACATATAAAAATCAATTAAGTAACAGCGCGAGTTTTAGTGATATTACCTATATGTCGCGTAAAAATGATGTACATATTCTAAACAGATACCTGATTACCCATGATTAGCAGTCAGTTACCACGAACTATACTGATCTTACGTACAGTTATCGAGGTGCGAGATCATGGCCAAAAGCAAAATCCAATTCCAGAAAGGCTACAGCCTGTTTGAGTTTCTCAAGGACTATGGCACTGAGGCTCAGTGCGAAAACGCGCTGTTCACTTGGCGTTTTCCTAACGGCTTTGTCTGCCCTGAATGTGCCAACAAGACCTGTTGTCGCCTGAGAAGGCGGCCACGTGTGTGGCAATGCAATCACTGCCGTCACCAGATGTCATTGACTGGAAACACGATTTTCGCAAACACCAAGCTCCCACTGACCAAGTGGTTTCTGGCAATGCACCTGTTGTCACAAACCAAAACAGGCTTGTCAGCGATGGAGCTAAAGCGCCAGTTGGGCGTCAAATATGACACCGCCTGGATGCTCAAGCACAAGCTGCTGCAAGCCATGAAAGAGTCCGATGACAAGCAGCCCATCAGCGGCATCATTCAGCTCGATGATGTCTACTGGGGTGGCGAGCGCCGTGGTGGCAAACGGGGTCGGGGCGCGGCAGGCAAGACGCCGTTTGTGGCAGCAGTGGCCCTGAACAAGGAAGGACATCCAATCAAGATGCGGATGACGGTGGTCGATGGTTTCAAAACCAAGTCCGTTGCTGATTGGGCAAAACGGCATATTGCCAGTGGTAGCGCGGTGATATCCGATGGATTGGCCTGTTTCAAAGCGGTCAAGGAGGCCAATTGTGAGCACCTGGGTGTTGTCACCGGGGGCAACCT
>NZ_JBFODJ010000073.1:0-14125 GCF_040908265.1 Aeromonas sp. R5-1 | reverse complement strand
TATGGCACGAGAGCATTTACTGGTAACCCATTGATATTAAATGACTAAAATTTTCATTTTTTGTTCGTGGGATACTTGTTCGCACTTTCCCTAGTTATTAGCACACAAAATGATTGACTTATGCCGCGGGGAAAACTAACAAGTTGTCATTCCGACATAGGACGAGCGACTGACTGACGATTTATTAGAAGTGGTGTATATATACGAGAGTGCTCGGGTGAAGACTCCCCACGAATCAAGGCAAGTGATAACCTTGTGGCCTGAGCTGCCATCAACTCAATAGGGTAACGCATAGTCGTTAGTTTAGGACGCAAATATCGAGCATAGATAATGTCATCAAAGCCTATCACGGACACTTCTTCCGGAACTTTGACTCCATTATCAGCCAGTACAGAGAGGGCGCCTGCCGCCATAGCATCATTGTAGGTTACTATAGCTGTAAGCTTTGCTCCTTTGGCGAGTAGGTTCAGCGTCGCCTGCTCCCCCCCTTCTTCATTTGGTTGGGCAAATTCAATCAACTCATCACTTGGAGCAATCCCTGCGCATATCAATGCATCCCGATAACCATTCAAGCGTGACTCTGCATCCTCGATAGGTCGATTTGAACCCAGATAAGCAATTTTGACATGTCCCTGCGCCAATACATGCCGAGTGGCTAACGTGGTTCCTTGCTGGTTATTCAATGCGATACAACGCACCTGAAGAGCTGGAATGTAACGATTAATCAATACCAAACCAGGAATGCGCTCAGCATATTGCAGCAATTCGTCATCAGATAATGCCTTGCTATGTACAACAAGCCCTTCACAACGGCGAGCAATCAACAACTCTATTGCTTCCCGTTCAGCGTCTGCTGTATGTCGTCCATTTCCCATCAACAAATGCAGCCCCTGCTCCGTAGTAACAGTGCCTACACCTTTCACCAATGCCCCAAAGAAGGGATCCGCCACGTCCCCAACAACAACACCAAAGGTATCACAACACTGGTTAGCTAGGGCCCTGGCATTTGCATTAGGAGTGTAACCAAGCTCAGTTATTGCTCTCTGCACTGCGACCCGGGACGCTGCGCTGGCTTTTGGCGAATTGTTCATCACTCGTGAGACCGTTGCCACCGATACATTGGCTAACCGAGCGACGTCCTTGATGGTACTCATACTGTTTTCACTCATTTTCACATTATAGTTAAACACTATTATACCCTTGAAAGTAATTGAAAAAAATAGAGAAAAATGATCTTGCAATGTAGTCTCACACTAAATTAGTGTAACCGCTTACACTGATTTGTAGATGAGCTCACAGTTTACGTCGAGGCCTCTCGTTTAGACTGTTACCAATGTTTTTATATGGAGAGCAAGATGAATGTTCTAGTCACCGGCGGTTGCGGATATATCGGCAGCCACACCTGTCTGGCCCTGCAAGCGGCAGGCATGAATCCCGTGGTGGTCGACAACCTCGGCAACAGCAAGCGCAGCGTGCTGGCCCGAGTCGCCGCCATCAGCGGCCAGCAACCCCAGTTCTATCAAGGGGATATTCGCGATGCCGCCCTGCTGGAGCGGATCTTCGCCGAGCAACAGATCGATGCAGTGATCCACTTTGCCGCCCTCAAAGCGGTCGGTGAATCGACCCGCATTCCACTGGATTACTACGAAAACAACCTCGGCGGCACCCTCACCCTGCTGCAGGCGATGAAGCGGGCCAATGTGCACAATCTGGTGTTCAGCTCCTCGGCCACCGTCTACGGCGATCCCGCTAGCCTGCCGATCCGCGAGGATTTCCCTCGCTGCGCCACCAACCCCTACGGGCGATCCAAGCTGCTCATCGAGGAGATCCTCGAAGATCTGCAGCTGGCCGAGCCCCACTGGAGCATGACCCTGCTGCGCTACTTCAATCCGGTCGGCGCCCACGACTCGGGCACTATGGGTGAAGACCCGCAAGGGATCCCCAACAATCTGATGCCCTATATCACCCAGGTGGCCATCGGCCGTCGCGACTGCCTGTCGGTCTTTGGAAACGATTACCCCACGCCGGACGGCACCGGCGTGCGCGACTACATCCACGTGATGGATCTCGCCGAGGGGCACGTCAAGGCACTGCAACACTGCGCCGGCAAGGGTGGTGTACACACCTACAACCTGGGCACCGGCCAGGGCCAGAGTGTGTTGCAGCTGGTCACCGCTTTCTCTGCCGCCTGTGGCAAGCCGCTGCCATTTCGCATCGAACCGCGCCGCCCGGGCGATATCTCCGCCTGCTGGGCCGATCCGGCCAAGGCGCAGCGTGAGCTGGGCTGGCAGGCGACCCGGGACATAGACGCTATGTGCGCCGACAGCTGGCGCTGGCAATCCGCCAATCCGAACGGTTACGAAGAGTAGGTCTGCCTGCTCCCCGGTAATAAACGACTTTATTTTTCAATACATTATTCAGGAGAGATGATGTTCAACCCCGTCGATCATCCCCATCGCCGCTTCAACCCGCTGACCGGCCAGTATGTGCTGGTCTCCCCCCACCGGGCCAAACGCCCCTGGCAGGGACAGGTGGAGAAGGTGAGTCAGGCCCCCAAGCAAGCCCACGATCCCGACTGCTTCCTCTGCGCGGGCAACACCCGGGTCACTGGCGACATCAACCCCGACTACAAGAGCACTTTTGTCTTTACCAACGACTTCGCCGCCCTGATGCAGGATACCCCGGCCGCCGATAGCGCCAGCGATCCCCTGCTGAAGCTGGAAGCCGCCCGCGGCACCAGCCGGGTCATCTGCTTCTCGCCGGACCACGGCAAGACCCTGCCCGAGCTGCCGCTGCCCGCCATCGAGGGGGTGATCACCACCTGGATGGATCAGGTCGCCGAGCTGTCGGCCCAGTGGCAGTGGGTGCAGGTCTTTGAAAACAAAGGGGCAGTCATGGGCTGCTCCAACCCTCACCCCCACGGCCAGATCTGGGGCAGCGACTTCCTGCCCAACGAGATCGCCCGCGAAGAGCAGCACCAGCGTGACTGGCTGGCCGAGCATGGCCGCCCCATGCTGCTGGAGTATGTGGAGCGGGAGTTGGCGGATCGCTCGCGCATCGTGGTGGAGACCGAGCACTGGCTCGCCGTGGTTCCCTTCTGGGCCGCCTGGCCGTTCGAAACCCTGCTGCTGCCCAAGGCGCACGTCCCCTCCATGCTCAACCTGACCAAGGCCCAGCAACAGGATCTGGCAGTGGCGCTCAAGGAGCTCACCAGCCGCTACGATAATCTGTTCGAGTGCAGCTTCCCCTACTCCATGGGCTGGCACTTTGCACCGCCCAAATCGGATTGCCCCGAGGCGTGGCAACTGCATGCCCACTTCTATCCGCCACTGCTGCGTTCCGCCACCGTGCGCAAATTCATGGTCGGCTTCGAGATGCTGGCCGAAACCCAGCGCGACCTTACCCCCGAGCAGGCTGCCGAGCGGCTGCGCGCTCTGAGCCCCATTCACTACACCCAGACCAGCCACACCAATGAGGAGGCCCTATGACCCCCAACCAACGTGTCAGCACCGTTTTTGCCGAGCAATTTGCCAAAGCGCCCGATCTGCTGGTGCGCGCCCCCGGCCGCGTCAACCTCATCGGTGAACATACCGACTACAACGACGGCTTCGTGCTGCCCTGCGCCATCGACTACGAGACCTGCGTTGCCATCGGCCTGCGCGATGACCGGCAAGTACAGGTGATCGCCGCCGACTACGACAATCAGCGCGACCAGTTCGACCTCGACCAGCCCATCGAGCACCACCCCAGCCAGCGCTGGAGCGACTACATCCGCGGCGTGGTGAAATATCTGCAGGAGCGCGGCTATACCCTGCGCGGCCTCGATCTGGTGGTCTCCGGCAACGTGCCGCAGGGGGCGGGACTCTCCTCCTCCGCCTCGCTGGAAGTGGCGATCGGTCAGGCCTTCAAAGAGGCGCTGGGGCTCGACATCAGTCAGGCCGAGATCGCCCTCAATGGCCAGCAGGCGGAGAACAAGTTCGTCGGCTGCAACTGCGGCATCATGGATCAGATGATCTCCGCCAGCGGCAAAACCGATCATTCCCTGCTGCTCGACTGCCGCTCGCTGGAGACTCGCCTCATCCCCATGCCGGCGGATCTGGCGGTGCTGATCGTCAACTCCAATGTGCGCCGCGGTCTGGTGGACAGCGAATACAACACCCGTCGCCAGCAGTGCGAAGAGGCCGCCCGTCACTACGGGGTCAAGGCGCTGCGCGACCTCGATCTGGCCGGACTGGAAGCGGGCAAAGCCGGGCTGGATGAGGCCTGCTATCGCCGTGCCCGCCACATCGTCGGTGAAAACGCCCGCACCCTGGCGGCCGCCGATGCGCTGGCGAGCCACGATCTGACCCGCCTCGGCGAGCTGATGGCCGAGTCGCACGCCGCCATGCGCGATGACTTCGAGATCACAGTGCCCGCCATCGACGGTCTGGTGGAGATCATCAAGGCCAGGATCGGCACAGATGGCGGCGTGCGGATGACCGGCGGCGGCTTCGGCGGCTGCGTGGTCGCCCTGCTGCGCCCGGAGAAAGTGGCCGAGGTGATCGCAGCAGTCGAAGCCGAGTATCCGACAGTCTCTGGCTTAAAGGCTGATTGTTATGTTTGTCGGTCAACTGATGGTGCTTGTAGAAATTAAATAAAACTAGGAACTCAAAAATGAAAAAGACCAAAATTGTCTGCACCATCGGTCCGAAGACCGAATCCAAAGAAATGCTGGCCAAAATGCTGGACGCCGGCATGAACGTCATGCGCCTGAACTTCTCCCACGGTGACTACGCCGAGCACGGCAGCCGCATCAGCAACCTGCGCGCTGTAATGGCCGAGACCGGCAAGCACGCAGCTATCCTGCTGGACACCAAGGGTCCGGAAATCCGTACCATGAAGCTGGAAGGCGGCAACGACGTCGCGCTGGTCGCTGGCCAGACTTTCACCTTCACCACCGACCAGACCGTGGTTGGCAACAAAGACAAAGTGGCGGTGACCTATGCAGGTTTCGCCAACGATCTGCGCGTCGGCAACCGCATCCTGGTTGATGACGGCCTGATCGGTCTGGACGTCATCGAAATCACCGGGCGCGAAGTTATCTGTAAAGTGCTGAACAACGGTGACCTGGGCGAGAACAAAGGCGTTAACCTGCCGGGCGTCTCCATCAAGCTGCCGGCCCTGGCCGAGAAAGACAAGCGCGACCTGATCTTCGGTTGCGAGCAAGGCGTTGATTTCGTTGCTGCTTCTTTCATCCGTAAGAAAGAAGACGTTCTGGAAATCCGTGAGCACCTGAAAGCCCACGGTGGCGAGAACATCCAGATCATCTCCAAGATCGAAAACCAGGAAGGTCTGGACAACTTCGACGAGATCCTGGCTGTTTCCGACGGCATCATGGTTGCTCGTGGCGACATGGGTGTAGAGATCCCGGTTGAAGAAGTTATCTTCGCCCAGAAGATGATCATCGCCAAGTGCAACAAAGCCCGCAAAGTGGTTATCACTGCCACCCAGATGCTGGACTCCATGATCAAGAACCCGCGTCCGACCCGCGCCGAAGCTGGTGACGTGGCCAACGCCATCCTGGACGGTACCGACGCAGTGATGCTGTCCGGTGAATCCGCCAAGGGTAAGTACCCGCTGGAAGCCGTGACCATCATGGCCACCATCTGCGAGCGTACCGATGCCGTGATGCCGTCCAACCTGTCTGCTGCCAACGACAGCAACAAGCTGCGCATCACCGAAGCCGTATGTAAAGGCGCCGTAGAGACCTCCGAGAAGCTGGACGCCCCGCTGATCGTGGTTGCTACCGAAGGCGGCAAGTCTGCCAAGGCCATTCGCAAGTACTTCCCGAAAGCCTGGATCCTGGCGATCACCACCAACAAGAAAACTGCTGCCCAGCTGGTGCTGACCAAGGGTGTGGTTGCTCACGTGGTTGACAGCATCGCCTCTACCGACGATTTCTATCGCATCGGTAAAGAAGCCGCGCTGGAAATCGGCATGGGTCTGAAAGGTGACGTGGTTGTGATGGTCTCCGGTGCTCTGGTACCGAGCGGCACCACCAACACCGCTTCTGTTCACGTTCTGTAACGATTGCCTAGCAAACTTTAGGCTACTGGCGTCATCGCTTTTGCGTGCGATGACCGGACATCAAGCCACACGGGAAGAAGGTATCGTTGAGGTTGACGAGACCTTCTCCCTTGACTCTTTAGAGGGACAACGGGGACTATCACATTCGGCACAACATCGTGGTGGTCAAGGTCGAACTCATGGAACCGGGCGGGTTGCATCACATTAATGGTGGTCCTTGGCGCTTGCAAGCCACCACGCAGATTTACTGTTGAAAACGCTGAATGCCAAGACGTTGATAGCAGTCTTGACATCTCTGCTCTCACCGAATCCAGTCGTGTCTAATATTTTATGTGTGTATGCATGTTTCAGCAAAGAGCGGAGCGAGCCCTATCAGGTAGTGCGTAATCGCCAAGGTGAACAGATTATGAGGCATAGTACATAAATCCCTGTCGGATGTTGGCCATCTGCTCATCGCGAAAGCGCAGGCTCAGCGGAAGGGTGAGCGCATCTCGATGCAATGGTTGTAACCCTTGCCAATCATGCCGTGTCGCCGCCTTCATCCTTTATCTCCCAAGTCATCAGTTAAAACCCAGATGACTATATCGTTCGAGCAAAGCCGCTTCGATACTGGGGTTTTGCACATGTCGTATTTTCAAGCAGATATTTTCAAACTAATAGACAGATAAGAGGCAGGCGAGACGGACGGGGCAGTTCCTCACAACCACACGGCTTCCTGCTCCAGCGCCATCCCGCTGGCTTGCATTGACCGGATCAATTGCTTCACTTCCACGTCGAAATCGGCTGTCGCAGGGTGTGCCAGCATGGCGTTGAATTCGCGCTGGGTATCCTGCCAAAGCGTGGTACAACCGAAACGCTCGAGACGAGATGGCCACTCGGGCATCAACCACAGGGCCACGCTGTGGCCAAGACGGCTGCGAAGCCGGGCAAAGTTGAGCAGACCCACTCCGTCGTAGTCGGGAAAGAAGTGGATCGCAGGCGCCCGCTGGCGCAAGGCGAGCCAATCCAACAATGTGTTGGGCAATTGGCCACTGTAATAAGCAACACTGGCGGGCTGGGCGCAGGGTAGCCAGTCCAGCTGGTCAAACAGCGCCTGATTTTCCACAAGCCATAGCGGATGTTCGGTATACCAGGTGCTGTCGGCGTGCACAGTCAGAGCGGCGACGCCCAGTTGATCGGTGCTCAGTCGCAAGTCCAGCCGGTTGTCTTTATCGTCTCGCCACGCCACCTGACCGGGACCGGCCTTTAACAGCAGATAGCTGAACTCATGCCCATGATCTGCCCCCTTGCTACGGCGAGTTGCGGCGATGTTACGCGCTCGGCGTGGCAGACCATCGACCAATTCGGCTTGCTCTATCGGCACCAGTTGTCGCCACTGGTGTTCCACCACGGCGGGCAGCCTTATCTCAAATACGACTCCCCTGCCCTCGGGCCGCATCTGTATGCTGCCGGTAGCGCGGGCAAAGCTGCTCAGCTCACGTCGCTGCCCCTCGCTCAATTGAGAGCTGGCAAGCCCTCCTCCAGGGGCTTGGCGCAATTTGCGCAAGGCGGCGATCAAACTACGGCTCATGGTCGCTCCTTGGGAGCAAGCACCAGCCAGCTCTGCCGATTGATATGGTTCTTGCCGGCATGGTGATGGATAGGTACGCAATAGCGTGCCGTGGTCAACGGAGCTGGCGAGGCGCAGATCAGGGCAAAACCGAATTCTGCCGCCACATCGATCAGATTTTTCTGGTTGCGGGTATCCAGCGCCAGCGCCTCATCCAGATAACAGATGGTGCGGATGCGCTTGTTCTTGTGATGCATCAGGTGGAGCATGGCCAGCCCGGTCACCAGCTTGGCCATCAATACGGTGCCGTTGGAGGCCGCACTGTCTATCTCGGTGAAGGACTCCTCCTGCTGATCCTGCTTACCTATCACAAACTCCAGGCGAAACAGATCGGCGACACGGAGCCCTTGCCGGGCATTGCCCTCATCAAACAAGGTCTGTTTGGCGCGATCCAATCGCACATCATCCAGCACGCTTTGCTGATTAAACAGATCGAAGCTCTCCCCCGTCTCCACCTGAGCGGACTTATCGAGCAGAATTTCGATGGCTTCCACCAGGTGTGCTTCATCCCTGGGCTCGATTTTGAAAACCCTGAGGTCGGACAGTTGACGCTGACTCACCAGCCGGTTAAAGCCCCGCATCTGCGCCTTAAAAGCATTCAGCCCCTGTCTGAGCTGTTTCAGGCTGGCGGTGACATTGATCACGGCACTGCGGGCCTTCTTCTCCAATGCCTCGGCTTCTTTTGGCAACATCTGATGGAAATCGAGGATCCGACTCCACTCCTCGTCCTGAGTCGGGCAGTGTTCATACTTGGTGAGTCCGCCAGCGTGCAAATCCTGCAAACCGCGCTGCAACGCGCTGTTCAACGCCAACAATTGACGACTATCGGTCTGGAATTCTTGCAAACGGGTATATAGGGTATCCAGCGTTCTGGTGGCTCCCCCGAGCCAGGGATGGTAGGAAAGAGATTCCAGATAACCGAATTCTGGCCCCTGATCCTCGCGCTGGTTACGCATGGTGACGATGCCGTTATGCTCATCATCCAGTCGCATCTGCGCTTGTCGCAAAGCATTGAGTTGATCAACCAAGCTCAATTGCTGCTGGTTAATCGCTGCCAGCTCGGCCTGTAGCCTATCCAGCTCTTGTTCATGGGCTATCAATTGCTCTGCTCGCTGGTCACTCTGGGCCAATAGATGCTGCCAGGTGTCGAAGTCGGCCAGCTCCTGCCGCAGTTGTTGCTGCTCCTGCTCTAATCGTTGCTTGTGTGCCTCGGCCTGGTGGCGCTGCTCGGCTGTTTGCTGCTGCACCTCCAAACTGGCGATATGCCTGTCGGTATCCCTGATCTGCTCCTTCAGCTCGGCTTCACTGAGTTGCTGAAACTGGGGATGCAACCGATGAAGGTTGATGCGCAGGCCAGCCAGCATCAGCGTCTCGCCCGGCGTCTGTGACAACTGTTGTTTCAACCGGGGCATATCCAGTTCGAAATCTGCCGGTCCTAGCTGCATCACTCCGGCCTGGAGCACCCGGTTTAGTCGCAGTAACTCCTCTTCACTCAGATGATCAGCCATGTGTCGATAGAGATTGTCGGTCAAGGTCTCCTGCTGCCGATGCAGGCTCATCGACAACTGCTGTTGCCGACGTAAATCTCGCCTTATGTCCTCTACGCTGCGGCTCTTGACCTGCCCCAGCAGGGTGATCTGAGCCTCCAAATTCTCCTTGACCGCCGCCAGCTGTGTTTCAAGTTGCTCACGTCCCGAAAGCAGGGTAAACCGACGCTCCAGCTCCGCTTGCTGCTGATTGAGCGCCAGCAGCTGAGTATGGGACTGCTGTTTTACGAGCCGTTCGACACTCAGCTCCTGAATACGGCTCCCCGATTGCTTTTGTGCCGTCTCGCATTGCAACACCTTGGCTGCCAATTCCTCTGCTGTGGACTCATAGTAGGAGTGCCACTGCTTGAGGTCTTCTTCTATCTGTGGGCACCAGACGATGAGCTTGCCTCTGAGCGTCAAACGCTCTTGCACTTGTTTGGCCAAGCTCAGGATCCGTGCAGACTGATTGACCGCCGCCTGATACTGAGCCCGTTCACTATTGACCTCGCTAAATGCCTTTTCCCACTCTTGCCGAAAGTCGATGGCCGCATCCGACAAGTCCCGTTTGAAGATTTCCAACAGATAATTTTTGACATCGGCCGAGGTGAGCCTATCCAGCCGTAAGGTACGAGTGAGGACCTGTCGATAGGCAGCAGCATCCGATTGATGCTCCAGATGAAAGAGGGTGAAATCGGGCTCGCTGGCGGCCCGCTTGCGACGACCACCATACAGGGCATCGCGAAAATCATTGGGACTCTTGTAGACAAACACCAGCCGCTGGCGCGTGGCCAGGTGGTTTACCAGTTGGGGCTCCGCCACCAGAGCGCCGCCGTCCAACCGATAATCATCCAGATCCAACGCTCCCTTGTAGGCAAAGTACTGATAGTCATGGCTAACCCCCTTGCCGACACATCCCAGCACCACGGTCCCCGTTTCTGGCAGACAGGCTTCCAGCAGTATGTAGGCGCTGTTGTTGGGGAAGTAGAATCGTTTGGACTTCTCCAGATCGTGGGCGCCAAAGTCCATGCGTCGCTGGTCGATGATCAATAAAAACTGCAGCGCGTTGATGAGGCTGGTTTTACCTGTGTTATTGGGGGCGATGAGTGAGACGGCAGCATCCAGCGGCAACTCGGCTCTCTGATACCCGGCACTGCCCAACAATACCAGACGCTCAAACCCGTACTGGATCATGCTTCCTCCTCCTCATCCAAACCCACCTCTGCCGATTCATCTTCCTCGCCACCCTGCGGCTCATCGAATGAATCGTCTTGGCCAGATGCGCTCAACGATTCGAAGTGTTCCAGATAGCGATAGACCGCCGGCAATAACTGCCAATAACCGTTAAGTGACAACGCAAATCCGAGCTTGACCGCGCTGTCCAGCAACGCGATGAAGCCATCCAGCTCCAACCCCTCGGCCTCAAGGATCTCCTGATGATGCTCGTGAGCCTTGGCCAGCAAGGCCTTGTCTACCCGCCACTCCGTAAAGCGGGACAAGGGTCTGCCCTCATCAGCCTGGGTATCAAACAAGCACATCCATAACAACGCCAGGCGCTTGCTAGTCTTGCTGGCTTGGCTGCCGGACTCCTCGATATGAAACCAGGCATAGCCACGTGGCTCGACTTTAAGCTCAAACCCCAGGGCGGCAAAAATAGCCTGATAGCTTTCCTGACACCGCTCCAGCTCGGCCCACAGGGCAGGCTCCGCCACCCGGTTGAGGTGCTTGCCGCTGTTGAACAGGCGAAACAGCTCACTCAGGGCACCGAGCGACTCCAGATGCGAAATAGAGGTAATCATGATCTCTGGATCCTGTAGGGGTGATAACTGACCAGCACCTCTTGCAAATCCGTTGTGGTGCTATCTGGGTGAAGGCTCGCCAGCCAAAGAGGCTCACGCACCAGTTCGTGGTAGAGTCGCAACAAGGTGGCATCCGGCTGCTCGCCATAATGCTGTAGCAACCAGAGCATCAGGTTCTCCACTGGCAGGCTCTCTTGCAGGTGTTGTTTGAGGGTCTCGTCATCAATGGGCTCTACCAGTGAGGCGTCGAAGGGGACCTCCGTCGGGAAACGGATGAGTTCCGGTATGTACGCCAGGGCGCTGGCCATAAAATCCTTGACCTCGAAGCCTACACTAACGCGTCGCGGTCGCTCCTGCCGCCAGACAGGCAAGGCCCCCTTCGTATTGCGCAACGGCAGAGCTCGCGTGAGGCCACGTTTGCGCACACGCCCCAACAACTGGCTGATGGCGGCAGACAGGCCATTATGCTCGCGCAGCTCTTCACGCAGCGGCAGCAAGGTGGCGGCACATTGCTGGGCTACCAATCTTCCCAACCGCTGCAACTCCTTGGCTTGATAAGAAACCTGACGCAACTGTAACTGGTGGGTATAAAGCCCACCTTGTATGGTGATGGCCTCTACAGCCCGATCCAGAGCCCTCTCCGCCTGCTCCAGAAAGGGATAGAAGTTGCCCGCAAGCCCGGAGTCCATCATCTCGTTCATGGGCTCCACATACTGGTCATAGGCTTCAAGCACTGAGCGATAACGTTGCGCTATTGGCATGGCTGCATCCGCGGATTTAGCCTGTTCGGCCAGCTCCAATATGGCATGGCGATCCTGATCCAATTGCAAACTGATCTGCCGCAACAGGTCTGACATCTTGGCTGAGCCCTGACGCAAATAATCGGGATTGAGTGGTTCAGAACCTTCCAGTATTTGTACTGTCGCTTGTTTGATGGCCTCGATACGCGCCTTGAGCACGGCAGAAAGCCCTAACTCATGCTCACGTAACAGCCCCCGCGCAAACTCTTGCACCAAGGGGTTGACCTGCAGGGTATCGGTTCGCTCAAGCCACTGCAGGACATCGCTGCTACATAGGCTGCGCAAGATTTCTCCACACTCAGGCTCGCTGTCACTGCCCCGGCTGGACTTGCCAATTAGCCTCAGCACCATCGCCTCATCGAAAGCAGGCCATTCCCGCGAAGCCCGAACCAATGCTTCGATGACGTCCCAATGTTTATGCAGTTGGAATATCAGACTTTTGGGATTTGCCATTCGGTATCCTTGTTCGCTCCCTTGGCCCCAGTCCAAAGAATCATACGATGGACGGCTGGCGTCATTTGACCACAAGAGCATAGAAAGCAACCCAGCTGGCAACAATACTGGATACTTCTACATGTCGTTTTTTCAAGCAGATATCTGACGACTCCGGTCTCCCTTACCGCCATTGCTGCAAATGCTCAAACGCTGAGTGTGGGCCGGACTACCGCCAGGATGTTGGCTTGGATCACGCCTCCAGCAGGCAGATCATGGATGATCGGTATGGAAAATACTCGACGGTAGTGGTCAGTAAACTACCAACGGGCGTTGTTGCCCAAATCGATACAGCTTGAATGGAACTAACTGAGGACTTGGTGATCTGATCACCACCATCCTCTTCAAGTCTGCATTATGGGCACGTCGCTTGTATCTATTCACCAGGACGGGGTTGACGGCATCAGTTCTGCCGGGATGGGATAATCTGTCTTCTCGATGCACGCCCTGACCACGGCCCTCAACCACTCCTGTGGGCAGCGGCCCAATCGCTTGCCGGTCTCCACCAACGACAGGATGCGCTGGCGAAACAGCTCGCCCCGGTGAGACCACACGCCGTAGCTACCCTTGCGCCAGAGCACATAGCCACGCAGCGCCCGCTCCGCCTCGTTGTTGGTCAGCGCTATTTCGTCGTCAGTCATAAACCGCCACAGCATCTCGTCATCCCGCAGCAGCAACTGGCATCGTCCACGGTAGCGTTTGCTGCACAACAGGGCGCCGCGCTCCAACTGGCTTCGCCAGCTTTGCCGGTAACGCGCGAGCCTGCGCAGGTATTTCTGCTTGCTCAACGCACCGCTTTCCCAACGGTGCCGGGTACGAAACACCGCATCCGCCAGCAAGACCAACCGGGCACCGATGGGCTGGTTGCACTGCTCGCTACTCTCGGCGATGGCCGCGAGATTGCGGGCCACGTGGGCCCAGCACAGTTGCCGCTGGTCGGCGTCGATAAACCGGTAGCCGGCGTACTGGTCGGTCACCAGCACCCCGTCAAACTCGGCGCCCAGCAGCCGCTTGGCCGCCTCCTGACCACGGCCATAGGCCGTCATGAAGCAGACGGCTATCTTGCTCAGCGCCAGCCACATCCAGCGGCGCTCTCCACCCCGCTGATGCCGGGTCTCATCGGCATGAACGTGGGTGGCCGTCTGCACCTGCTGCTTGATGGCCTGGTAGGTCGGGGTGAGCATGGCACTCACCCGCCCCTGCGCCTCACTGATGGCGCCCCGGCTAAAACTCAGGCCGAAATGCTGTTTGAGCTGCTGCTGTATCTGGCTGACGCTCTGGTGAAACTGGCCGCTTTGCAGCGCGATGTAGCTGAGCAGATTGGCCCCCATCTGGCTGCTGCTGACGTTGTCTGGCAGTGCGGCCTGGGTCGTGCCGATACACCGTGAGCAGGTCGCACGATACAGTTGGTGTTCGGTGACGAGATAGCTCACCTCGGGCAGCTCGAACACCTGATGAACCTGATAGGGTTTGGCATGGGCCACCATGTCCCCGCCACAGCAAGCGCAATCGGCGGCAGGGTAATGCGGGACCAGGGTCAGGCGGGCATCAAGCGGATGCCGCTCGCGGCGATGTCCCTTGTGACCGGGCTGCGCCCCCCGTTGCTTGCCGGACGCCGGACGCTTGCGGGCCGGCGGCGGTGCACCGGGGCCGTCGCTGGAAGGCGGCTTGGAGGAGTTGCCGCTGTGCTGATTGAGGCGGTCCTCCAGCTCGGCGATGCGGTCGAGGAGCTTATAAATCAGCTCGTTGGCCTGCTCCAGAGTGGTGGGCATTCCCGCGGAATGCATGGTGTTTTTGCTCATGGGGGGAGCGTATCTAAGGAGCAGGATCAAG
>NZ_JBFODJ010000072.1:0-35271 GCF_040908265.1 Aeromonas sp. R5-1 | reverse complement strand
TGAAGCAGGAACCCGGTACTGCGCGAGCAGCTATCACCCAGTAATGGGAATCCCCCTCCTGTGACGCGAAGCGCTAAGGTGGGGGAGGATGTCAAAGAACATGACCAAGACGACAAACACCAGGATCCCCAGGGCAATGTAGTCAAGTACCATCGATTTCTCCCGTCTGAGTCGCTAACAATGCTTCGATTGTCGAGTCGAGGCTTCGGCAATAATGACAGCATATGCCGTCGGTGCAAGTCTGCAATCGGAGAGTTGGTGTGGCGGTACAGGCATGGTTCATCGGTTGCTCATTTAACACACAAAATTGATTTGGTTAGATAAAATCAAGCAGCAATGGATGCCCGGGCAAGGTGAGAGGTGAACCTGATGAACGAATGGTGCAGTGGCAAAGGATGGCGGCTTGGCCTGTTGCTGATCTGCCTGTTGTGGTCCCGCCTCGGCTGGACCGCCGAACCCAGAATGGAGCCCAATGAGCAGGAGTTGGCACAGACCCTGGTCCTGCTTCATGAACCCATCGTCATGCTGACGGCTAAATATGGCAACCTGGATGGGGCGGCCAGGGTACGGCTGGCCCATGAGCGAGTTCAGCGGATGGAGCCAAGCGACCTCATGACGCCTGTGGCCGTGACGAAAGGCAGTCGACACGGCCAGGAGAGCCGGGAGTTTCTGGTCAATGGCAAGCGCATTCTGGTGCTGCTGGAAGGGGACCTTGATGAATTCGACGAGCTGACCCTGGATCAGGCGGCCGAACGTGTCCTGCATCGGCTCGACGGCGTGCGCATCAAGTATCTCGAGCTGCACTCGACCCCCTATTTGCTCAGAGCCGTCGGCTTGGCGGTGGTGGTCAGCCTGATCTTCTTCGGCCTCATCTGGCTGTTGCAGCGGGGGCATCGGCGAGTCAGAAAGTGGCTGGCCAACCGCCTGTTGCTGCAGAAGGGGCTGGTCCCCCACTCCTGGCGCCAGGTCACCGGGAATGTCGAGGTCCGCTTGCTCGGCCTCATCACGCTGCTGCTCATCTTCATGCTCACCTATGGCTGGCTGACCTATGTGCTCGGCCTGTTCCCCCAGACCCGGGCCTGGAGCTATCAGCTTGGGGAATCCCTGTTTGCCCTGTGTGGCGACATGCTGGAGGGCATGATTGCCGCCATGCCCGGTCTGGTAACCGTGCTGCTTATCGTGGTCATCACCCGTTTCTTCATCAAGATGCTGGCCATCCTCTTCGACCGCATCGAGCGTGGCCAGTTTCGGGTGCAGGGTTTGCACGCCGAGACCATAGGCGCCACCCGGCGACTGCTGTCAGTGGTGATCTGGCTGTTTGCCCTGACCGTGGCCTACCCCTATCTGCCGGGTGCGGATTCCGATGCCTTCAAGGGGATCAGCGTCTTCTTCGGTCTGATGGTGACACTGGGATCGGCCGGTATCATGAACCATGCCATGAGCGGCCTGGTGCTCATCTACTCCCGCGCACTGCGGCCAGGGGATCTGGTGCAGATCGGCGAGGTGGAGGGGATGGTGAGCGAGCTCAATGCCCTCTCGACCAAGCTGGTGACGCGCCAGGATCACGAGGTCACGCTGCCCAATGCAGTGGTGGTGGGGGGCAAGGTGGTGAACCTGACACGGCTGGCGGGCGAGAAGGGAGTGGCCCTGTTGACCAAGGTGACCATCGGTTATGACACCCCCTGGCGTCAGGTACATGCCATGCTGGAGCTGGCCGCGCGGCGCTGCACCCGGCTCAATCAGGATGAAGCTCCCCTGGTGCGGCAGTTGCATCTGCAGGATTGGTATGTGGAGTACGAGTTGCAGGTGAGGATGAAGGCAAGCGAACTCCCTGCGGTGGTCAAGACGGAGCTCCATGGCCATATTCAGGATGTCTTCAACGAGTTCGGGGTGCAGATCATGTCCCCCAACTTCATTGCCCAGCCGGAACAGGCTGTGCTGGTGGCCAGGGAGCAGTGGTATCAGGCGCCGGCCCGGGCGCCCGATTCCGCCGAGCCCCCCGCCAGGGAGTGACCACAAAAAGCAGAGGCCCGGCAGCAATGCCGGGCCTCTTGTCATGAAGAGAAGCTGATGCCTCAGCTCTCCTTGGCCTCTCTCAGTTGGGAGGGCCTGAATTTTACCAGGAAGGCGAGGGTGATGAGGGCGGTGCTCACCAGACCGATGATGGTGGAAACATTCATCTCGAGGCCGAAACCGATGGGGGCGTTGGCCAGGTAGGTGATGACCACTGCGGTCATGAAGATGGCGGGAATGGTGCATACCCAGTGCAGCTTGCCTTCCTTGATGAGGTAGGCGGCCGCAGCCCACAGCATGATGACGGCGGTGGTCTGGTTGGCCCAGCCGAAGTAGCGCCAGATCACCCCGAACTCTGCCTTGGAGATGATGAAGCCAAGGATGAACATGGGGATGGCGATGAGCAGACGCTTGGCCATGGGCTTCTGGGTCAGGTTCAGGAAGTCCGCCACGATGAGGCGGGCGCTGCGAAACGCGGTGTCACCGGAGGTGATGGGCAGGATCACCACGCCGAGGATCGCCAGGATGCCGCCCACGGTACCGAGCAGGCTGGTGGAGACTTCGTGCACCACGGCAGAGGGGCCGCCGCTGGCCAGGGTGGCGTTGAGTGCCTCGGTGCTGTCGTAGAAGGAGAGACCCAGGGTGCACCAGATGAGGGCGATGATGCCTTCCCCAATCATGGCCCCGTAGAAGATGAAGCGACCGGAGCTCTCGTTCTGCATGCAGCGCGCCATCAGCGGGGACTGGGTGGCGTGGAAACCGGAGACCGCACCACAGGCGATGGTGATGAACAGCAGCGGCCAGAGCGGCAGATCCGTCGGGTGCAGGTTGGAGAAGTCCATCCCGGTGTTGTAGAAGCCCTTGCCGGAGACGATGAGGCCGATGATGAGGCCGACCGACATGAAGACCAGCAGCGCACCGAAGATGGGGTAGAAGCGGCCGATGATCTTGTCGATGGGGACGATGGTCGCGAGGATGTAGTAGGCGAAGATGGCCGCAATCCAGTAGACCAGATCGGTGGAGGTGAGGTTGGCGAGCAGGCCCGCCGGGCTCAGGACGAAGACCACGCCCACCAGCATCAGGAGCACCACGGCAAAGAGGTTCATGAAGTGCTTGGCGGCGGTGCCCAGGTGCTCACCGACCACGGTCGGCACCGAGGCGCCCCTGGCGCGTACCGACAGCATGCCGGAGAAATAGTCGTGGACCGCACCGGCGAAGATGCAGCCAAAGACGATCCAGAGCATGGCGACCGGACCATAGAGGGCACCCAGGATGGGGCCGAAGATGGGGCCGACGCCGGCGATGTTGAGCAGTTGAACCAGGTAGACCTTCTTGTCCGACATGGGGACATAGTCCACCCCGTCCGCCATGGTGATGGCGGGGGTCTTCAACTCGGGTTTGGGCCCGAATATCCGTTCGATGAATTTGCCGTATATGAAGTAGCCGGCTATCAACAAGCCGACACAGAGGAAGAACCAGATCATTGCTACGCTCCTGCTTTGTTATTTTTTGGTGTGCGCAGCCAGTGTAGGTGGGGACTTCTGTTAACGGTAGGTGAAAGGGGGTGAGCGGCGACATGGCGACCCGAGTGGTTGCCCGCTGTGATCCGGCGCACATCGCACCCCGCTTTATTCCAGTCCCAGCTCGTCTTTTAGCTCCTTGAGGTAGCGGCGGCTGACCGGTACCCGGGCCCCGCTCGGGGTCACGATCTCCGCCAGTTGATTCTCCAGCAAACGGATTTCGAAGATGGCGGCCGGGGCCACCAGATACTGGCGGTGACAGCGCAGCAGCGGGGTCTTCTCCTCGAGGGACTTGAGGGTGAGCTGGGTGTGAAACAGCTCGCCCTGGCAGGCGACATGGACGCCGCCGAGATCGGAGAAGGCGTACTCCACCTGGGAGGTTGGGAGCAGCCGCACCCGGTTGTGCAGGTATCCGGGGATATGGTGGATGGTCGGGGCCAGGGTCCCGACCGGTTGCGGGGTGATGTCCTGCCTGAGCCGCGCCAGGGTCTTGGCGAGGCGCGCCGGCTCCACCGGCTTGAGCAGGTAATCGAAGGCGTTCTCCTCGAACGCCTGGATGGCGTACTCGTCAAAGGCGGTGACAAAGACGATGCGGGGCAGGGGATCGAGCATGGCCACCAGCTCCATGCCGCTGAGTTTGGGCATCTGGATATCGAGAAACACCACATCCGGCTTGAGTTGCTGGATGAGGCCGAGCGCCTCGATGGCGTTGCCCGCCATGCCCAGGATCTCGATGTCGGGATCGCTGGCCAGCAGCTCTGCCAGTTCTTCGCGGGCATAGGGCTCGTCATCGACGATCAGGGTGCGGATCATGTCATCTCCTTGGCGGTGGTGCGGGGTTGTCGTGGGAGTGTCAGGGAGACCCGGGTCCATTGCTCCGGCTCCCACTGGACGTCAATGCCATAGCGCTCGCCAAAGGCGCTCTTGAGGCGCTTGTCCACCAGGCTCATCCCCAGACCATCCCCCTGGCCGGATGGCTGCCAGGCCCCGGCGTTGTCTTCGACGCAAAGGGTGATCGCCTCGGGGGTTTCCCTCGCGAAGAGGCGAAGTCGCCCCTCTCCCAGCAGGGAGCAGATGCCGTGCTTGATGGCATTCTCGATGAGGGGCTGCAGGGTGAAGCTCGGCAGTTGCACCTCGGCAAGGTGGGGCGGGATCTCGTTGATGACGGTGAGCCGCTCGCCAAAGCGGGCCTGCTCTATCTCCAGGTAGGAGAGGCAGTGCTCCTGCTCCTCACGCAGCGTGGTCAGGCCGCTCTGGCGCTTGAGGTTGTTGCGAAAGAAGCGGGAGAGGTGCAGCAGCAGCTCCCGTGCCCGTCCCGGATCGCGGCGGGTAATGGCGCTGATGGTGTTGAGGGTGTTGAACAGGAAGTGGGGGTTTATCTGTGCCTGCACCAGCTTGAGCTCGGATTGCACCAGCAGGCGCTGCTGCTGCTCCAGGCGGCCTGCCAGCAGTTGCTGGGACAACAGGTTGGCGATCCCTTCTCCCAGGGTGTGATTGATCTTGAGGAAGAGCCGCTTCTTGGGCTCATAGAGTTTGATGGTGCCGATCACCCCCTCGTCACCCTGCAGGGGGATCACCAGCACGGAGCCGAGCTGGCACTGGGGGGAGATGCTGCAACGATAGGGCTGGCTGTTGCCATCGGCGAACAGCACCTTGTTCTGGGCGATGGCTTGCAGGGTGATCGCCGAGGTGATGGGGGTGCCCGGCTTGTGGTGATCTTCTCCGGTGCCGATGAAGGCGAGGATCTTGTCGGTGTCCGTGATGGCGACGGCGCCGACGCCGGTCTCTTCCTGAACGATATGGGCTATCTTGCCGCTGGCCTCCGGAGTGAACCCCTGGCTCATGATGCCGACGGTACGGTTGGCGATGGTGAGCGCCTTGGCGGAGAAGACCCGGGAGAACTTTTCGTACATCCGCTGCTGGTCGCGGATCATGCTGATGAAGAGCGCCGCCCCGCAGGAGTTGGCGAGGATCATGGGGGTGGCGATGGTGCGCACCAGCAGCAGGGACTTGTCGAAGGGGGTGGCGACCAGCAGGATGATCACCATCTGCATGATCTCGGCCACGAAGGTGGTAAAGAAGGCGACCCTGGGTGCAAAGAGGTCATTGACCCTGCCTGCCCTCATCAGCCGCCAGTGCACCAGCCCCCCCAACAGCCCCTCGCAGGTGGTGGAGATGGCGCAGGCGAGATCGGTGAACCCCCCCAGAGTATAGCGGTGCAGGCCGCCGGTCAGCCCCACCAGGAATCCCACCAGGGGGCCGCCCAGCAGTCCCCCCAGTACGGCACCGACCGCCCGGGTGTTGGCGATGGCGTCATCGATGTCGAGGCCCACATAGGTTCCCAGGATGCAAAAGCAGGATAAGATGACATAGATGAGCACCTTGTGGGGCAGCCTGACGGAGTAGTTGGCCAGGGGACGCAACAGGGGGCTTTTGGAAAAAAGGTAGGCGATGACCAGGCTGACGCTCATCTGCTGGAGCAGAGAGAGGACTAGTTGCATAAAAAAGCTTCCTCAAACACCACGCCGGAGCCGGGCGTTGTCATGACGCAGGGTGAGCCTGAGCCCGTCTTGATGCGGGCTGCGGGCTGAACGCTGCGGCAGTTTGCCAGAATGGAAAAATAAAACCATATAAAATCAGCACGTTAAATTGATATTTGTGTAATCGATGCCCGCTTGATATTGCTGATGCGAGCATGAAGGTATCCACCGGATACGCCACACGGAGGTGGCATGCTCCGCCCGGCCATCGGCTGGGCGTTTTTTATCCAGCTCCAATGGTGGACGATTTCGAGGGGACCTGAGCAATTATTCAGGTTTGTCCAATGAGTTATCCCCAGCTTCTGGGGATAACTCAGAAGGCGAAATAGTAACAGACCCGCCGACCCAGACCGAAAAAGGCGCGTTGCGCGTCGTCCAGCTCTTCCTGTCTGAGGGGAGCGACGATGCTTCGCGCATCTTCCCGCAGATCGATCATGGCCACCCCTTCCGGTCGCTGTCCCTTGAGGTAGGGCAGCACCTTGGGTCTGAGGGGCATGCTGGGCTCGGTGGAGAGCACCAGGGCCAGGGCATCGTCATCCAAGCGCACCAGGGAACCCGGCGGATAGACCCCCAGCACCTTTATCAGCAACCTGACCTGGGTTTGCTCGAAATTCTTCTGGGAGAGCTTGTAGAGCTGGCCGATCACCTGGCTGGGCCCGGCGGGTTGAGGCCGCTGCGCGGGTGAAGCAGCTCGTCATAGTGATCCACCAGCCCGATGAGGCGGGCGAGGGGGGGGATCTTGTCGCCCTTGATCCCGAGGGGAAAACCGCTGCCATCGAGGCGTTCGTGATGCAGGTAGGCGACCTCGCGGATCCTGGGTTCGAAAGCCTGCAACTGGTTGAGCATCTCCAGTCCGTACTGGGGGTGCATGTTGAGGAAATTCTGCTCCGCCTTGCTGAGCTCCCCCCGCTTCTGGATGATCTGGCTCGGGATCTTGAGCTCGCCGATGTCGTGGAGCAGGCCCGCCAGACCGGTCTCCTCGATCTCGACGGGATTCATGCCAAGCTCCCGTGCCATCAGCATGGCGATGAAGGCCACGCTCAGGCTGTGTTGCAGCAGGGTATCCGTGTTCTGGCTGCGGATAAGGTGCAGACCGAGCGGCCCCTGGTGTTCTGCCAGACGGGCGGCGGTGCTGCGCACTATCTGTGCGGTATTGGCCAAGCCTTCGTCCGGTTTGAGGTTGAGGGCGCCAAGGGCGTCGCGAAGATCTGACAGGGATTGACCGAACGCCTTGTCCGCGATGCGAAGGGAGCGCCTGAACGCCTTTTCGTCGAAGGTGGGGCCCACAGAAGAGGAGGTGGTATCCCCGGTGTCGCTCATCTCAAGAGAGGTTACGGGTTCGGCCCGCAGCAGGGGCTCGACCGGCAGATCGCTCTTGTCGGGATCCACCATCAGCAGGGTCAGGTCGAGGTGGCGGATGATGTCGAGCTGTTGCTGGTCCTTGATTTTGAAGGCGTTGAACATGAAAGGGTGGCTCGTCCATCCCGTGGGAAGATGGATGTAGTGGCCGACTCTCAACTGCTCGATGGAGGCCTGTATCAGCGCCATGGACTAGCTCTTCTGTCGAATTTGCCTATCAACAAGCTAGCAAAATTAAACAGATAGACAAACAAAAAAGCCCGCGCATGTGCGCGGGCTCTTGTCATCCGTGGCGTTTATCAGGCCTTGGATTTTTTCTTGTTGTCCACCTTGGCGTCGACCTTGGCTGCAACCGGGGCAGCAGCAGGGGCTTCCTCGATGAAGGGACGGCCGTAGTAGGTGTCCATCAGGATGGCTTTCAGCTCGGTGATCAGCGGGTAGCGCGGGTTGGCGCCGGTGCACTGGTCATCGAAGGCTTCCAGGGCCAGCTGGTCTACCTTGGCCAGGAAGTCCGCTTCGTTCACGCCGGCTTCGCGGATGGAGACCGGGATCCCCAGGGTGGCCTTCAGCTCGTCCAGCCAGGTCAGCAGCTTCTCGATCTTGGCGGCGGTACGGTCACCGGCAGCGGTCAGGCCCAGGTGGTCAGCCACTTCGGCGTAGCGACGGCGAGCCTGCGGACGGTCGTACTGGGAGAACGCGGTCTGCTTGGTCGGGTTGTCGTTCGCGTTGTAGCGGATGACGTTGCTGATCAGCAGGGCGTTGGCCAGACCGTGGGGGATGTGGAACTCCGCACCCAGTTTGTGGGCCATGGAGTGGCACACACCCAGGAATGCGTTGGCAAACGCGATACCGGCGATGGTGGCCGCGTTGTGCACCTTCTCGCGGGCAACCGGGTCGTTGGCGCCGTTGATGTAGCTGGAGGGCAGGTACTCCTTCAGCAGTTTCAGGGCTTGTAGCGCCTGACCGTCGGAGTATTCGTTGGCCAGCACGGAGACATAGGCTTCCATGGCGTGGGTCACGGCGTCGATACCACCGAAGGCACACAGGGATTTGGGCATGCCCATTACCAGGTTGGCATCCACGATGGCCATGTTCGGGGTCAGCTCGTAGTCGGCCAGCGGGTACTTCATGCCGGTGGCGTCGTCGGTCACGACCGCAAACGGGGTCACTTCAGAACCGGTACCGGACGTGGTGGTGATACAGACCAGTTCGGCCTTCACGCCCATTTTCGGGAACTTGTAGATACGCTTGCGGATGTCCATGAAGCGCATGGCCAGGTCTTCGAACGCGGTGTCCGGGTGCTCGTACATGACCCACATGATCTTGGCGGCATCCATGGGTGAACCACCACCCAGGGCGACGATCACGTCCGGCTTGAAGGAGTTGGCCATCTCGGCGCCCTTGCGGACCACGGACAGGGTGGGGTCGGCTTCCACTTCGTAGAAGATCTCCACTTCCATGTTCAGCTTCTTGAGCAGGCGAACCACTTCATCGGCATAGCCGTTGTTGAACAGGAATCGGTCGGTCACCACCATGGCGCGCTTCTTGCCTTCCAGGTCGCCCAGGGCGATCGGCAGGGAACCACGACGGAAGTAGATGGATTTCGGAAGTTTGTGCCACAGCATATTTTCTGCCCGTTTTGCGACTGTCTTCTTGTTGATCAAGTGCTTGGGACCGACGTTCTCGGAGATGGAGTTACCACTCCAGGAGCCGCAACCCAGGGTCAGGGACGGGGCCAGCGCGAAGTTGTACAGGTCACCGATACCACCCTGGGTGGAGGGGGTGTTGATGAGGATACGGGCGGTCTTCATCTTGTCGCCGAAGTACTTGATGCGGTCGGCATTGCGATCCTGGTCGGTATAGAGACCGGAGGTGTGGCCGATACCACCGATGTTGACCATGTCGCAGGCCATTTCGACGGCTTCTTCGAAGTTCTTGGCACGGAACATACCCAGCGTTGGAGAGAGTTTCTCGTGAGCGAACTCGTCTTCCGCGCAGAGTTCCAGACCTTCACCGATGAGGATCTTGGTGGTGGCAGGCACGGTCACACCGGCCATGGCGGCGATCTTGGTGGCAGGCTGGCCCACGATGTCGGCGTTCAGGGCGCCGTTGATCAGCAGCACTTTACGCACCTTGTCCGCTTCGTCCTTGGAGAGGATGTAGCCGGCGTGGGTCGCGAAACGCTCCTTGACCTGGTTGTAGATGGAGTCGACCACGATGACAGCCTGCTCGGAGGCACAGACCACGCCGTTGTCGAAGGTCTTGGACATCAGGATGGAGGCGACGGCACGCTTCACGTCGGCGGTTTCGTCGATGACGATGGGCACGTTGCCCGCACCCACGCCGATGGCGGGTTTGCCGGAGGAGTAGGCGGCCTTCACCATGCCCGGGCCACCGGTGGCCAGGATCAGGTTGATGTCGTCGTGACGCATCAGGGCATTGGAGAGTTCGACGGAGGGTTGATCAATCCAGCCGATGATGTCTTTCGGCGCACCGGCAGCCACGGCTGCATCCAGTACCAGCTTGGCAGCGGTATTGGTGGAGTTCTTGGCGCGGGGGTGCGGGGAGAAGATGATGGCATTGCGGGTCTTCAGGGAGATGAGGGCCTTGAAGATCGCAGTGGAAGTCGGGTTGGTGGTCGGTACGATACCGCAGATGATGCCTACCGGCTCGGCGATGGTGATGGTGCCCATCTCGTCGTCCTGGCTCAGGATGCCGCAGGTCTTTTCATCTTTATAGGCGTTGTAGATGTATTCGGAGGCGAAGTGGTTCTTGATAACCTTGTCTTCGATGATACCCATACCGGATTCAGCCACGGCCATCTGGGCCAGGGGGATACGGGCGTTGCTGGCGGCCAGGGCGGCGGCACGGAAGACCTTGTCTACCTGCTCTTGCGAGAAGCTGGCGAATTGACGCTGTGCTTCTTTGACGCGGGCAACCAGTGCATCCAGTTCAGCCAAATTGGTTACTGCCATGTTTATCTCCTGATGATTTGAAAACTGTTTAGTAAGACCTTGGCAATGCCCGGCAATTATAGCCACCTTGTCAAGGCGAGAATCACCATAACGGGGTATTTACATGCCTTAGTAAACTGTTTTCTGACTCGATTATAGGGTCGGGATGTGTCAGAAAAGATTGATCTGGATCATATGTAACAAAAGAACAAAAGAAATTTTGTTTCACCCCTTATCGCACCACTATGTTACGGGAGTGTGTCATCCTTTCTTGGCATCACGAGCTGCTGTCACGCGCCCTTGAAATATCTGCTCAGGGAAGGGGATCCGATGAATTCTCGCCTTGACCGGGATGGGGGAAGGTGGCATTGCCATGATGGCGGCAGAACGCCTAGCCCCCTGACGTTTCATTTATGTTGAGAAAGGGGTTGTTGTTTTCATCCAGTCGCCCTGGCGAAACAGCACATCTGGCGGTGGCAGGGAGCTTGTCACCTCTGCACAGCCGGCCCCACTGCACCGCACCAGGGTGAGAAAGGCCAAAATCGGGGTCACAGGAGCGGGTGGGGGCGGCAAGCAGGTGTGGTGAGAAGCAAGGGTGCCATTTGCCGAAAATATCGTTTCTTGGCTGAGGGTTGATATAACGCGCTGTCATGGCACCCGGCGATGTTAATGGTGGCCACTCTCCCTTAACAACCCGATATGTTGAATTTTGTCGATACATTAGCGGAACTAACTAAAAAGCCCCGGTAAGGGTGAGATTATTTGATTGGAGAAGGGAAAAGCCATGGTGTAAATTTACGCGTAGTTTGGGGGTTGGCCCCTTGTGGCTCGTATTGGTTCTGGATGGCGCCTATGGCAGCAATAGACTTCTCTTTATACCTGAAATTTTTCGTCGGCCTGTTTGCGATCATCAACCCGCTGGGTCTGTTGCCGGTTTTTGTGAGCCTGACGGGCCACATGTCGCCGGAGGAGCGACGCAAGACCAACACCACCGCCCACATTGCCGTGATGATCATCCTGATGGTCTCCATGTGCATGGGACAGCTCATCCTCGACAGTTTCGGCATCTCCCTGGCATCGTTTCGCATTGCCGGTGGCTCGCTGATCACCCTGATCGCCTGGTCCATGCTGCAGGGCAAGCTGGGGGAGGTGAAGCACAACAAGCAGGAGAAGGGTGAACTGGCTGCGCGTGAATCCATTGCCGTGGTGCCCCTGGCTCTGCCGCTGATGGCCGGACCCGGTGCCATCTCCTCTTCCATCGTCTATGCCAGCCAGAAGACCCTGCCCCAGATGGCCGGCATGTTCGTGGTGGTGGTGGCGTTTGCCTGCTGCTCCTGGCTCATCTTCCGCGCCGCTCCCCTGCTGTTCAAGCTGATGGGCAACACCGGCATCAACGTGGTGACCCGTATCATGGGTCTCATCATGATGTCCCTTGGCATCGAGATCATCGTGGCGGGCATCAAGGGAGTCTTCCCCGGTCTGGTGTGAGCCAGGTCCGTTTTTGTCGGAGCCGGTCCTTGTGACCGGCTTTTTATTGTTTCTTTTTTGTTGGTCATTTCCTAGAATCGAGCTGCCTTGTACGAAAAATGACCGCTGCGGGATATTTAAATGCTGAATAAATGGTTTTAAGTTGTTTTTTTGACCATGAAAGCGGCCTGTTCCTGATGATATCTATTGCATTATCAGAATTGTCAGGGAATTATGCGGGCAGCGAGGTGTTTGTCTCGTGGATAACAAATGCATGGAATGTTCTTGTTGGAGTATGGAAATGACTCATAGAAAAACAATTATTAATACCCTTTTATTGACTGCACTTTTCGGTGGCGCCACCCTGGCTCACGCCGCCGATGTCCCCGCCGGTACCAAGCTTGCTCCCGAGCAAACCCTGGTGAAAGGCAATGGTTCCGAACCCGCCACCCTGGATCCCCAGAAAGTGGAAGGTACCCCCGAATCCAACGTATTGCGTGACCTGTTCGAAGGTCTCGTCTCCTCCGGCCCCAAGGGTGAGACCCTGCCCGGCGTCGCCGAGTCCTGGGAAACCAAGGACAACAAACATTACGTGTTCCACCTGCGCAAGGATGCCAAGTGGTCCAACGGGGATCCCGTCACCGCTCATGACTTCGTCTTTGCCTTCCAGCGCGCGGTGGATCCCAAGACGGCCTCTCCCTACTCCTGGTACATGGAGATCCCGACCATCATCAATGCCTCCGACATCATCGCGGGCAAGAAGCCGGCCGACACTCTGGGTGTGAAGGCGGTGGACGATCATACCTTCGAGGTGCAGCTGGAGAAGGCGGTGCCTTACTTCGTCAGCATGCTCTCCCACACCACCACCTATCCGGTCCCGAAGAAGGTGATCGAGAAGTTCGGTGACAAGTGGACCCAGCCCGGCAACATGGTATCCAACGGCGCCTACGTGCTGAAGGACTGGGTGGTCAACGAGCGCGTCGACGTCGAGCGCAACCCCAACTACTGGAACAACGGCAAGACCGTCATCAACAAGGTGACCTACCTGCCCATCCAGTCCACCAACGCCGAGCTGAACCGCTATCTGGCTGGCGAAGTGGATCTGACCTACAACATGCCCATCGAACGCTTCAAGCAGATGAAGAAAGAGCTGCCGGACGAAGTAAAGGTCAGCGGCTATGTGGGCACCTACTACTACCAGTACAACTTCAAGCACAAGCCGTTTGACGACGTGCGGGTGCGTACCGCCCTCTCCTATGCCATCGATCGCAACGTGATCGCCGACAAGGTGATGGGCAAGGGCGAAACCCCGGGCTACACGCTCGTGCCTGACTTTGTAGATGGCTTCAAGCCGGTGGCGCCGGCCTGGTCCAAGCTGACCCAGGCAGAGCGCGATGCCAAGGCGAAAGAGCTGCTGACCGAAGCCGGTTACGGCCCGGGCAAGCCGCTCAAGTTCGAGCTGCTCTACAACACCGACGACAACCACAAAAAGGTGGCCGTGGCCGTCGCCTCCATGTGGAAGAAGCTCGGCGTGCAGGTGAGCCTGGTGAACCAGGAGTGGAAGACCTACCTGGAGACCAAGAAGCAGGGTAACTTCGACGTGGGCCGCGCCGGCTGGATTGCGGACTACAACGAAGCCTCCTCCATGCTGGATCTGATGCAGACCACTCACGGCAACAACGACGGCAAATACTCCAACCCGACGTTCGACAAGCTGATGAGCGAGTCCCGCAACCAGGTGGATGCCGAGGCGCGCAACAAGCTCTATGTCCAGGCCGAAGAGATCCTGGCCAAGGACATGCCGATCGCCCCCATCTATCAGTACGTGACCTCCCGCATGGTCAAGCCCTACGTGGGCGGCTACCCGGCCAACCCGCTGGACAACATCTACAGCAAAGACATGTACATCGTTGCTCACTGAGTAAAGAAACAAGTCGCATAACAAGCAGGGCCCGCCAGACGGCGGGCCTTTATTACAACCGCGACCCTTTGGAAGCAGTACAGGACAGGAAATGTCTATGTTGAAATTCATCCTTAAACGTCTACTGGAAGCGATCCCGACTCTGCTGGTCTTGATCACCGTCTCCTTCTTCATGATGCGCTTCGCCCCGGGTAACCCCTTCACCAGCGAACGCGCCCTGCCGCCGGAAGTCCTGGCCAACATCGAAGCCAAATATGGCCTGGACAAGCCCATCGGCATGCAATACCTCACTTACCTCGGCAACCTGGTCCAGGGGGATCTGGGGCCCTCCTTCAAATACAAGGACTTCACCGTCAATGATCTGGTGAGCCAGGCCCTGCCTGTCTCCGCCAAGATAGGCTCGGTCGCCTTCCTGCTGGCAGTGACCCTGGGGGTCACCTTCGGCACCATTGCGGCCCTGAAACAGAACACCCTCATCGACTACCTGTTGATGTCGTCGGCCATGGCCGGGGTGGTGATACCCGGCTTCGTGCTGGCACCGCTGCTGGTGCTCTTCTTCAGTATCTATCTGGGCTGGTTCCCGGCGGGAGGCTGGCAGGGGGGCGGCGCCCAGTTCATGGTACTGCCGGTGTTCGGCATGATGATGTACTACATCTCCGCCATCTCCCGCATCATGCGCGGCAGCATGATCGAGACCATGAACTCCAACTTCATCCGTACCGCCCGCGCCAAGGGGCTGCCCCTGCGTCACATCATCCTCAAGCACGCGCTGCGCCCGGCCATGCTGCCGGTGGTCTCCTACCTGGGACCGGCCTTCGTGGGCATCATCACCGGCTCCGTGGTCATCGAGACCATCTTCGGCCTGCCGGGGATCGGCCAGCTGTTCGTCAACGGTGCCCTCAACCGTGATTACTCCATGGTGCTCGGTCTGACCATTCTGGTCGGCGCCCTCACCATCACCTTTAACGCCGTGGTCGATATTCTCTATGCCGTCATCGATCCCAAGATCCGTTACTAAGCCGGGAGTTCATCATGGTAGTCACAACTGAAAAGCGCGAAGCCGTCGAGGCGTTCGCCCAGAAAGTGGAAGTGGTGGAAGGACGCTCCCTGTGGAAGGATGCCCGTCGCCGTTTCCTGCGCAACAAGGCGGCCCTGACCAGCCTCATCATCCTGACCATCATCGGTCTGGCGGTGATCGTGGGGCCCCACCTGTCCCAGTACACGTTCGATGACCCGGACTGGGGGGCCATGCAGAGTGCCCCGGACATGGAGACCGGCCACTGGTTCGGCACCGACAGCCTGGGGCGCGACCTGTTCGTGCGTACCTTGCTCGGCGGACGCATCTCCCTGATGGTCGGCATCATGGGGGCCCTGGTGGCTGTCATCATCGGCACCCTCTACGGCGCCGCGTCCGGCTTCATCGGCGGTCGCGTCGACAGCCTGATGATGCGCGTGCTTGAGATCCTCAACGCCTTCCCCTTCATGTTCTTCGTGATCATGCTGGTGACCTTCTTCGGTCGCAATCTGGCCCTCATCTTCCTCGCCATCGGCGCGGTGAGCTGGCTCGACATGGCGCGGATCGTGCGCGGCCAGACCCTGAGTCTCAAGAGCAAGGAGTTCATCGAGGCGGCCCACGTCTGCGGCGTCTCCAAGTGGAAGATCATCACCCGTCATATCGTGCCCAACGTGCTCGGCATAGTGGCGGTTTACGCCACCCTGCTGGTGCCGGGGATGATCATGTTCGAATCCTTCCTGAGCTTCCTGGGTCTGGGCGTGCAAGAGCCCATGACCAGCTGGGGCGCCCTGCTGGATGAAGGCTCCAAGTCGATGGAAGTGGCCATCTGGCAACTCCTGTTCCCCGCCGGTTTCATGGTGGTGACCCTGTTCTGCTTCAACTTCCTCGGGGATGGTCTGCGTGATGCCCTGGATCCCAAGGATCGCTGATACCCAGGGACCGGCAAGACGCCAAGGGGCCATCAGACCCGTTCAGGGAACGCACCGCGTTCACCACGGGCAGGCCCCCATCACGACAGCGCGATAAGGAGTACTGAGATGAAATTACTGGATGTGAAAGATCTGCGGGTCGAGTTCAAGACCCCGGACGGCAATGTGGTGGCCGTCAACGACCTCAACTTTTCTCTTTCTGCCGGCGAAACCCTGGGGATCGTCGGGGAGTCGGGCTCAGGCAAGTCCCAGACTGCCTTTGCCATCATGGGGCTACTCGCCAAGAACGGTGTCATCACCGGCTCGGCCAAATTTCAGGGGGACGAGATCCTGAATCTGCCGGAGCACAAGCTCAACAAGATCCGCTCCGAGAAGATCGCCATGATCTTCCAGGACCCCATGACGTCGCTCAACCCCTACATGAAGGTCAAGGATCAGCTGATGGAAGTGCTGATGCTGCACAAGGGGATGACCAAGGCTGCCGCCTTCGAGGAGTCGGTGCGCATGCTGGACGCGGTGAAGATCCCCGAGTCGCGCAAGCGGATGAACATGTACCCCCACGAGTTCTCCGGCGGCATGCGTCAGCGGGTGATGATCGCCATGGCGCTCCTGTGCCGGCCGCAGCTGCTCATCGCCGACGAGCCGACCACGGCGCTGGACGTGACGGTACAGGCCCAGATCATGACCCTGATGAACGAGCTCAAGCGCGAGTTCAACACCGCCATCATCATGATCACCCACGATCTTGGCGTCGTGGCCGGCATCTGCGACAAGGTGCTGGTGATGTACGCAGGCCGGACCATGGAGTACGGCCGGGTCAACGATATCTTCTATCGCCCGAGCCACCCCTATACCGAAGGCTTGCTGCGCGCCATTCCCCGCCTCGACACCGAAGGGGAAGAGCTGCCCACCATTCCGGGCAATCCGCCCAACCTGCTGCGTTTGCCCACCGGCTGTCCCTTCCAGGAGCGTTGCCACCGGGTGAGCGAGATTTGTGGCCAGCAATCGCCGATCCTGACACCGTTCAACGACGGTCGGGAGCGGGCGTGCCACTGGGTATCGGATGCCATGATCAAGGGAGTGAACTAAATGGGTACTGACAAGAAACTGCTGCTGGAAGTGTCCGACCTCAAGGTTCACTTCCATATCAAGAGTGACAAGGCCTGGCCCTGGGCCAAGCCCTCCGCCCTGAAGGCGGTGGACGGGGTGACCCTGCGCCTCTACGAAGGGGAGACCCTGGGCGTAGTGGGGGAGTCCGGTTGCGGCAAATCCACCTTCGCCCGTGCCCTCATCGGCCTGGTACCGGCCACCGACGGCAAGGTGGTGTGGCTTGGGCAGGACTTGACCAAGCTCGAGCAGAACGCCCTGCGGGAGAAGCGCAAGGAGATCCAGATGATCTTCCAGGATCCGCTGGCCTCCCTGAACCCCCGCATGACCATAGGGGACATCATCGCCGAGCCCCTCATCACCTTCTACCCGACCCTGCCAAGGGAAGAGGTGAAGGAGAAGGTGCGCGCCATGATGACCAAGGTGGGTCTGTTGCCGAACCTGGTGAACCGTTACCCCCATGAGTTCTCCGGCGGCCAGTGCCAGCGCATCGGCATTGCCCGGGCGCTCATCCTCGAGCCCAAGATGATCATCTGTGACGAGCCGGTCTCGGCGCTGGATGTCTCCATCCAGGCTCAGGTGGTGAACCTGCTCAAATCCCTGCAAAAGGAGATGGGTCTCTCCCTCATCTTCATCGCCCACGACCTCTCAGTGGTCAAACACATCTCCGATCGGGTGCTGGTGATGTACCTGGGCAACGCGGTGGAGCTGGGGACCGGCAAGGAGATCTTCGCCAATCCCCTGCACCCCTATACCAAGGCGCTGATGTCGGCGGTCCCCATCCCGGATCCGGATCTGGAGCGCAGCAAGGTCATCCAGATCCTGGAAGGGGACCTGCCATCCCCCATGAATCCGCCCTCCGGCTGCGTGTTTCGCACCCGCTGCCCGGTGGCAGGTCCGGAGTGCGCCAAGACCCGGCCCCAGCTCGAGGGCAACTTCGACCACGCGGTTTCCTGTCTCAAGGTGGACCCGCTCTGAGGATGGGAGCGTGACAGGGGCGCCCGGGTGGCGCCCCTCTTTTTTGCCTGCCCATCAAATCCTCTCTTGGCGCCAGCGGTTGTCGCTGCTACTATCCGCCTTACAAGGGGAGTAACTTCTCGCCGGTTTGTCGTCATTACGGTGCACCCATATCCTGCAGTGCACCCGGCAGCCGGGCAGTTGACGCAAGTCGGCTGTAAGTGAGACCTTGCCGAGAGGCAAGGTGTATCTGCTCCAAACGCGAACCCACTGCCTCCCGGCCGTGGGTTTTGTCGTTTTGGGAGAAGTGAAAATGGGTGAATGGTGGATGTGGACCGGTTTCTTCAGCATAGTGCTGGTCCTGTTGTGGATTGATATCCGCTTTGTCGGTGGCGGCAAGGCGCACAAGGTGTCCCTGAAAGAGGCGGGCATCTGGTCTCTCATCTGGGTCAGCGTGGCGCTCCTGTTCAACCTGGCCATCTGGCTCTGGCTGGATCACAGTGCCGGGCGCGAAATCGCGAACCAGAAGGGGCTGGAGTTTCTCACCGGCTACCTCATCGAAAAGGCACTGGCGGTGGACAACGTCTTCGTCTGGCTGATGCTGTTCGGCTACTTCGCCATCCCGGCGGAGCTGCAGCGCCGGGTCCTGCTCTACGGGGTGCTGGGGGCCATCGTGATGCGCGCGGGCATGGTGTTCGCGGGCAGCTGGCTCATCGAGCAGTTCCACTGGATCCTCTACCTGTTCGGGGCCTTCTTGCTGCTGACCGGTGCCAAGATGCTGTGGGCGGCCGACAAGGAGCCGGATCTCGAGAACAATGCCCTGCTCGGCTGGATGCGTCGTCGCTTCAAGGTGACCGAGACGCTGGAGGGGGAGAAGTTCTTCGTCTGGCGTGACGGTGTGCGCTACGCGACCCCGCTGCTGCTCATCCTGGTGCTGGTGGAGGTGAGCGACCTCATCTTCGCGGTGGACAGTATCCCGGCCATCTTCGCGGTGACCACGGATCCCTTCATCGTGCTCACCTCCAACATCTTCGCCATCATGGGGCTGCGCGCCATGTACTTCCTGCTGGCCGGGGTGGCCGATCGCTTCGCCCTGCTCAAATACGGCCTGGCGCTGATCCTGATGTTCATCGGGGTCAAGATGTTGCTGCTCGATATCTTCAAGATACCGACCGGCATCGCCCTTGGCGTGGTGGCGCTGATCCTGCTGGCCTCCATGGGACTGAGTCTGCTGATGACCCGCAAAAAGACGGCGTGAACGGCGCAGTAAAAAAAAGGGCTCCATAGGGAGCCCTTTTTTCATGTCAGCAATTTGCTTAGCGCTTGATCTTCTTGGGGTTGGTGTAGCCCCAGACGGTGTACATGTCCGCCAAGAGGGCACCGTTGTACTCCTCCAGATCAGATTGTTTCACCTCGGCATCACCCTGGCGTCCGAACAGGACCACCTCGTCACCGGGTTTGATCCCCTTGATGTCGGTGACGTCCACCATGGTGGTGTTCATGGAAGTCTTGCCCACGACGGGGGCCTTCTGGCCATGGATCAGCACATAGGCCTTGTTGCTCATGGCGCGGCGGTAGCCGTCGGAGTAGCCCATCGGCAGGTTGGCCAGCAGGGAGTCGCGCTTGAGGGTGAAGGTGCGGTCATAGCCGACGGTGTTGCCCGCCGGGTAGTGGTTGACGGAGGCGACCTGGGTCTTGAACGCCATCACCTTCTTGTACTCGGTGTAGGAGGGAATGGTGTCGCCATAGATGATACCGCCAGGGCGCACCATGTCAAAGTAGGCTTCCGGCACTTCCAGGGTGGCGAAGGAGTTGGCGGCGTGGATGGTGAGCTTGCTGCGATCCAGCTTGCCGGCGTCGATGAGCCACTGGTAGTCCAGCTTGAACTGGGCCAGCCCCAGCTTGACGTCCTCTTTCTCCTCCACCGGGAAGTGGGTCATGATGCCGACCGGGGTGATCCCCTTGAGCTTGAGCATGGCCAGGGCATCGGCCTTGGCATCGTCCTGGCGCAGATCGATGCCGTTGCGGCTCATGCCGGCGGAGTTCAGGCCGATGTGCACCGGGATGTTGGTGTGATGGCGCTGGGCGATGCCGGCGATCCCCTTGGCGCTCTCCAGGCTGCCGATGAGCTCCTCCAGCTTGTAGGGCAGGGCCTGCTCCACTTCATCCGGGGTGGCGGCCCGCACCCGCATCAGGCGACCTTCGAAGCCCTTCTCGCGAGCAACACGTGCTTCTTCGTTGCTGGCGATGCCGATGCAAGGGATGCCTGCCTTGACCACGGAAGGGACCAGCAGGTCGATGCCGTGACCGTAGGCGTCCGCCTTCATGATGGCGCAGATCTGCGGGCCCTTGTCACCGAGGCGATTCTTCAGGGTCTGGATGTTGTGCTCGAAGGCACCGAGATCCACTTCCAGCCAGGCGTTGGCGGCGGTCTGTTCCTGACCGTTGCGGTGGTCGTCGGCGAGCGGCAGATAGGGGGCGGCGACCGCCTGGCCGGCCAGCAGGCCAAAAATCAGGGTCGCGAGCAGTGTTTTCTTGTGCATGGGGCAAGTCCTTTCTTATTGTCTTGAGTTGAGGCTGGGCTCATCGCTGAGGCGAGCTGCGGCAGGGCTGGTCATAGCATGTTGCTATGCTAATGATATATTTCACTTTTTATCCAGATGCCGACTCTGGGAGTGTATCTCAACGGCGTCAATCGTGGCACGTGTTGCAGGAAGAAAATATGAAGCTGACGTTGCGGATTCCACCGTTGCTGCTGTTCGTCGTCATCGTGCTCGCCATGTGGCTGGGGCGGGGTGAGGGGAGGGCGGCGCCCCTGTGGCTGGTGCTGGTCGCCACGCTGTGGCTGGCGGGAGCCCTGCTGGGGGGCGGTGCGCTTCTGCATTTCTGGCTGCAGCGCACCACTGTGCACCCCCAGCGGCTGGAGAGCAGCCGGGTGCTGGTGACCCGGGGCGTCTATCGCATCAGCCGCAATCCCATGTACCTGGGGCTGCTCTGCTGGACCCTGGCGCTGGCGTGCTATCTGGGAGGCATGGCAGTGTGGCTCGGGCCGCTGCTGCTCTGGGGCTGGCTTACCCGCTTCCAGATCCTGGCGGAGGAGCAGGCGCTGCGGCGACAATTCGGCGATGCCTATGACGACTATTGCCGACAGGTCAGGCGCTGGTGCTGAGGCGCGGCGTGCCCCATCAGGCATATGACAACGGCCCGCAGAAGCGGGCCGTTGTCATGGGGGTCAGGGGGGATCACGCCTTGGCGGTGTCCACCTCGCCGAGGGGGGCGGTCTCCCCCAGGCTGTCTTCGCTCTTGGCCACCACGCTCGCGGCGATGGCGTTGCCCAGCACGTTGGTGGCGGAGCGCCCCATGTCGAGGAAGTGGTCGATACCGAGCAGCAGCAGGATGCCCGCTTCCGGGATGTGGAACTGGTTGAGGGTGGCGGCAATCACTACCAGGGAGGCGCGGGGCACCCCGGCCATTCCCTTGGAGGTGACCATCAGCAGCAGCAGCATGGTGATCTGCTGGGCCGTGGAGAGCTCGATGCCATAGGCCTGGGCGATGAACATCACCGCGAAGGTGCAGTACATCATGGAACCGTCCAGGTTGAAGGAGTAGCCCATGGGGAGCACGAAGCTGGCGATGCGCTTGTCACAGCCAAATTTCTCCAGCCTGTCCAGGGTCTTGGGGTAGGCGGCCTCGGAGCTGGCGGTGGAGAAGGCCAGCAGGATGGGCTCGCGGATGAGGGCGAGCAGTGTCAGGATGCGGCGGCGGATGAAGAGGCTGCCCATGGCGATGAGCAGCAGCCATAGGCAGCCGAGCGCCAGATAGAACTGGGCCATGAAGGTGCCATAGGTAGCGAGGATGCCGAGCCCCTCCTTGGCGACCATGGCGGCGATGGCGCCAAACACCGCGAACGGGGCGAAGTTCATCACGTAGCCGGTCACCTTGAGCATGATCTCGGCGCCGCTGGCCATCAGCTTGACCACGGGCTTGGCGTCGTCCCCCAGGGCGGCGGCGGCCAGCCCGAAGAAGAGGGAGAAGACCACGATCTGCAGGATCTCGTTGGTGGCCATCGCCTCGACCACGCTTTTCGGGATGGCGTGGGTCACGAAATCCTTGAGGGAGATGGCGGTGGCAAGCACGCCGGAGCTGGCGCCGTCATCGGGCAGGGAGAGGGAGAGCCCCACCCCAGGTTGCATCAGGTGGACCATGACCAGCCCCAGGGTCAGAGACATCAGGGAGGCGAGCATGAACCAGCCCAGGGTCTTGACGCCGATGCGGCCCACGGTGCGGGTGTCACCCATCTTGGCGATGCCGACCACGAGCGTGGTGAACACCAGGGGGGCGATGATCATCTTGATGAGGCGCAGGAAGATGTCGGTCAGCAGGGTGATGTCATCGGCAAAGCCTGCGGCCTGTGCGGGCGCGAGCAGGCGATAACCCTGCCCGGTCACGATGCCAAGCAACATCGCAATGAGGATGGCAACGGTCAACTTGTTCATTTTCATGGGGGAGTTCCGGTTTCGATAGGTGCAATGCCTGTGCAGGCGGCGAGGGGCCGCCTCAGTCCTTTTTTGTGATCCGGGCGGTGGAATCCAGACAGCCGGTGTGCTGGAGCATGCCTAATCGCGAAGGGGAAATCCAGTGACTTGTTTCGGAGTTTTGCGCTATTGTTAGCTGCATTTGATATGCATCTTGTGATTTATTTGTATTAATCGCTGTTTATTTTAATTTTTGCGAGATAAACGGCTTCCATGCTCTGTGCGTCCCGGGGGCTGGCCTCCAGGGTGAAGACGAGCAGGGCCGAGGTGCGATGTTCCACCTGCATGTCGTCCATGAAGGTGTCTGGCTCGTACTCGTCGAACCCGAATTGGGGGCGGGTCGGGGTGACCCTGACGGCATCCCGCGACAGGGTCAGCGTCTCGACCCGAATCCAGGGGTATCCCTTTGCCAGTGCCACCTCACCGGCCCGCTTGAGCACGTATTTGCGCGCCGTTTCCCTGTCCACCAGATCGTTTCCCACAAACTCCAGTTGCCAGCGGGCCGGGCCAAGCTGGGTCTGTGAAAAACCGGTCTGGCCATTCCAGAACGATTTTTCACTGTCATAGGCGGTGGCGCAGCCCGCGAGCTGGCCGACCAGCAGGGCGCTGAGGGCAAGGGTGCAGAAAGTACGAAGGGAAGGCAACATGATGCGGGCCGCTTGGCAAAGGGGGTTTTACTACAGCACAAAGGGATCGGAGAGACAATCGCGGTGGAAGACCATAAAAGAAAAGGCCTTGTCGTCTGACAAGGCCTTTCTCGGGGAATTTGGTCGGTGTGAGAGGATTCGAACCTCCGACCCTCTACACCCCATGCAGATGCGCTACCTGGCTGCGCTACACACCGACGGAGTCAGCTCGGCTGACGGGGAGGGAGTTTATGGAGATGCCCCGACCCTGTCAACAGGGGAAATTCAGGTTCGAGATCGTTTGCCTGCTTTGCGAGCAACTTCGGATCAAAGTGCGACCAGTGGTGCATTTTGTCGGCACCTCACCGCTGTCTTGCAGGAAAAACGGCCACCCGGAGGTGGCCGTTTGGCGTGATGCTCTCAAGCCGAGATCAGCGGTTGAAGGTGAGACGCTTGCCCAATACCTTGTCGGTGACTTGGCCGTTCTGCCAGGCTATTTGCCCGTTGACCAGGGTCATCTCAAGCAGGGCGCGCTGGAAGCGGTCATCATCCAGATCAGCGGTTGAAGGTGAGTCGCTTGCCCAATACCTTGTCGGTGACTTGGCCGTTCTGCCAGGCTATTTGTCCGTTCACCAGGGTCATCTCGATGGTGCTCTGGAAGCGGTAGCCGTTGAACGGGGACCAGCCGCACAGGTAGAGCAGGTTGCTGTCGGTGACCACGTAGGGCTTGCCGAGATCCAGCAGCACCAGGTCGGCGAAGTAACCTTCCCGGATGTAGCCGCGATCCTGCACCTGGAAGCGCTCGGCCACCGCGTGGGAGGTCTTCTTGACGATGGTTTCCAGCGAGAAGACGCCGTTGTGGTAGAGCTCCAGCAGCGCCTGCAGGGAGTGCTGCACCAGGGGCACGCCGGAGGGCGCCTTGAAGTAGCTGTTCTGCTTCTCTTCCCAGGTGTGGGGAGCGTGGTCGGTGGCGATGATGTCGAGCACGTCGTTGCGTACCGCATCCAGCAGGGCGTGCTGGTCGGCAGCGCTCTTCACCGCCGGGTTGCACTTGATCTGGCTGCCCAGGGTGTCGTAGTCCGCCTCGTTGAAGAAGAGGTGGTGGACGCACACTTCGGCGGTGATGTTCTTGTCCTTGAGATCCTTCAGATCCGGGGTGGCGGTAAAGAGTGAGAGCTCTTTCGCCGTGGTCAGGTGCAGCACGTGCAGCTTGGCGCCGTACTGCTTGGCCAGGGAGACCGCCATGCTGGAGGATTTGTAGCAGGCGTCCGCGCTGCGGATGCGGCCGTGCTCGCGCATGGGCACGTCTTCGCCCCACTTGGCGCGAGCTTCGTCTTCCAGCACCTTGATGGACGGGGTGTCCTCGCAGTGGGTGACGATCATCACCGGGCTCTCGCGGAAGATGGCTGCCAGGGTCTCCTGGTTGTCCACCAGCATGTTGCCGGTGGAGGCCCCCATGAAGATCTTGATGCCGCAGGACTGCTTGGGATCGAGTTTCTTGATCTCTTCCAGGTTGTCGTTGGTGGCACCCAGGTAGAAGCTGTAGTTGGCGGTGGCGGAGTTGGCGGCGATCTGGTATTTGGCTTCGAGGGCGTCGATGGTGGTGGTCTGGGGATTGACGTTGGGCATTTCCATGAAGCTGGTGGTGCCACCGGCCACGGCGGCCCGGGATTCACTGGCGATGGTTCCCTTGTGGGTCAGGCCGGGCTCCCGGAAGTGGACCTGATCATCGATCATCCCGGGGATGAGATGACGGCCCGTTGCATCGATCACCACGGCATCGGGGGCACTGATGTCCGGGGCGACGCGGGCGATCCGCTCACCCTCGATCAGGACGTCGGAGGCATAGATGCGGCCTTCGTTGACCAGGGTGGCATTCTTGATAAGCAATTTGTTCATGGGGGGTTCCAGTTCCTTTGCCGATAATCCGGGGTCATAATATCGCAAACTGCACTTTCTCTGTAGCAAGGCCTGAGTAATGAAGTTATTTGTTAGAGATTTGACTGTGATCGATTCCAGCTATTTATGCGAGCGCCGCGGCATGGTGGGCGAGAGCTGGCTGGTGGACATCGAGATGAGTGGCGAGCTCAACGAGATGAGCATGTTGCTGGACTTCGGTCGGGTGAAGAAGCTCATCAAGTCGATCATCGATGAAGAGGTGGATCACAAGCTGCTGGTGCCGACGGAATGTCCCCTGGTCCATGTCCACGCGCTGGAGAACGACGAGAGCACCGTGGATCTGCTGCGTCCGGGTCGCGCCATCCACCTGCGCTGCCCGACCCAAGGGTTTGCCTTCATTCCCGCCCCCCAGGTGGATAAAGAGTCGGTGACCCGCTATCTGCTGGGGGTACTGGCCAAGCGTCTGCCCGGCAACATCAAGGATCTCTCCCTGACGTTGCGCTCGGAGCGCATCGAGGGCGCCTTCTACCACTACAGCCACGGCCTCAAGAAGCACGACGGCAACTGCCAGCGCATCGCCCACGGCCACCGCTCTCCCGTCGAGATCCTGGTGGATGGAGAGCGTGACGAGGAGCTGGAGTTCAACTGGGCCGAGCGCTGGGCCGACATCTACCTGGGCACCGAAGAGGACAGGGTGGCCCTTGGCGAACTCGCCCTGAGCGAGCGGGCCGAGGCGTCACTGAAAGAAGGGGACGCTCACTACATCGGCTTCAAGTATGTGGCGCCCCAGGGGTTGTTCCAGCTCGCCATGCCGGCGGCGGAGGTGGAGATGATCGACACCGATACCACCATCGAGCTGCTGGCCCATTACATCGCCCGCGAGGTGAAGAAGCAGGTAGGGGACAAGTTCGTCAAGATTGTCGCCTATGAAGGGGTCGGCAAGGGCGCCATCGCCTACGCCTGAGCCAGGTTCTTCGCTGCCATGAAAAGGCCCCGCCAATGCGGGGCCTTGTCGTATCGGGTCGTGGCCATCAGGCACTGAGGCGGAAGCGCTGGACCAGCCCCTCCTGCTGCTCGGCAAGGGAGTCGAGCTGCTGGCTGGTCTCGGCGACCCGCTCTATGCCCTGATAGTTGAGATCCGAGATGTCGGAGATGCGGTTGAGGTTGGTGGCGATGTCGGCGCTGGTGGCCTGCTGCTGCTCGGCGGCGGAGGCTATCTGGCTCGACATGTCGCTGATGAGCACCACGATGCCCTGTACCTCTTCCATGGCGTTGTTGGCCTGGGAGCTCTGATCCACGCAGCTGTCCATCTCGCGGGAGCACTCCTGCATCACGTTGACTGCCCGGGCGACGCCTTGCTGCAGGTTCTCGATCATGGTCTGGATTTCGCTGGTGGACTGGGCGGTGCGGCCAGCCAGGTTGCGCACCTCGTCGGCCACCACCGCAAACCCGCGTCCCTGATCGCCGGCGCGGGCCGCCTCGATGGCGGCGTTGAGGGCCAGCAGGTTGGTCTGCTCGGCGATGCCGCGGATGACGTCGAGGATGTTGCCAATCTGGCCGCTCATGGCGCTCACGTCGCCAATCACCTTGCCGGTCTGCTGCAGCTTGCCCGCGAGCTGATGGGTGGTGGTGATGTTGCCTGCCATTACCTTGCGCCCCATCTCGGAGGCCTTCTCCACATCCTGCACCCGCTCCAGGGTCTGGTTGGCGGCCTGGGCCACCTCCCGCACCGAGGCCTCCATCTGGGTCATGGCGGCGGCGACCGAGGCGGTCTCCTGACGCTGTTTCTCCAGATCCGCCCGCACCGATTCGGTGGTGTGGCGGTTGTCGTGGGCGGCGCTGTTGAGCTGGGTCGAAGCCTGGGAGAGCTGCTTTAGCACATCCCCCATCTGGTGGATCAACAGGTTGATCTGGCTGGCGAGCTGGCCGAATTCGTTCTGGCTCTTGAAGCCGACCCGCTGGGTCATGTCACCCTGGGTCACTTCGGTCAGCACCCGCAGCAGCTCTTTCAGGGGGCGGCGGATGGCCTTGCCCAGGGTGAAGGCCACCAGGATGGCGACGAAGATGGCGATGGCGATGCTGACCCCCTGGGTCAGGGTACTCTGGGTCTGCACCCGATCGGAGGCCTGGATGCTGGCGTTCATCAGCTGCTGGCTCTGGGCGGTGATCCCCTCCAGCTTGTTCTGGATGCTGAGGATGAGCTGGCTCGCCTGCTTGCTCTGCTCGCGCATGGCCTGCTGCTGCTTCATCAGGGCCAGGTATTGGGAGAGCACGCCGTCATTGCCCGTGGTGTCACGCACGAAGCCATGGACGTAGTGGCCCATGTTGTTGTCGAAATCCTTGAGCTCTCCCTGGAGATCCTTGATGGTGCTGTTGAAGCCCTCGATCTGCATCTTGTTGCGCTTGAGCGCCGCCTCGATGGGGGCGGGGATGCTCTGGTTGAGGGCATCCATGGTGGAGAGCTCGATGGCGGAGAGCTTGGTGGTCAGGGTCTCGGAGAGCATCTTGATGAAGCTGTCGTCGATGGTGACCATCATGTCCCCCAGGTTCTTCTTGAACTGGGGCAGGCTGACCTGGAACTGGCCCTTGGCCTGATTGACCTTGTGCAGCCGGGTGAGCAGGGCCTCGTGTTCGCCGGGCAGGGTCTGGGTCAGTTGCAGGTAGTCATCCACCAGCTTGACGAGTGCAGTCATGTCCGCCTGCAACTGGGGATGAACCGCCACCTGCTGCTTGAGGCTGGCGACCATCTTGTCGACCTGGCCCTTGGCCTGTTGCAACTCGGCCACTTCCGCAGGCAGTTGCTTGAGATCCTGCTCGGTCAGCACGTCGGTGAGCCATTTGTTGGCGCTGAGCAGGCTTATCTGGGTCTGGCTGCTGGCGAGTACCAGCGGCATGGACTCCTGGGTCACCTGATCCAGGGCGCCGCTGAGTTCGCTCTGGCCGCGAAAGGTCAGTACCGCACTGGCGACCATGACGGCGACCAGGATGGCAAAGCCCAGATAGACTCTCTGTAGGATCGAGAGGTCTGACATTGTTTGTTTCATTATTGTCCCGCTGTCTGTGCAAAAGTCCCTTGCCTGAGTACCCCGTCCCTTTGATACCCTGCATGCCCCGAAGGGGATGCCGTTGTGGTTCGCGGGACGTCTCCTCGCTATCGGTATTCTTCACAATAACTGAAGCGATTGGGACAACGGCTGTGCCAAATGTCGGCTTGTGTCACACTTGGCGCGTTGCGGCGGCCTGTTTGGGAGCCGCTTGAGCTTTGTATTGAATTTTCTTTTTCCTATAAAGGAGTTACCCATGGCGCAAGAAACCATTTTCAGCAAAATCATCCGCAAGGAGATCCCCGCCGACATCCTTTATCAAGACGATCTGGTGACCGCGTTTCGCGACATCCAGCCCAAGGCCAAGACCCATATCCTGATTATTCCCAACGTGCTCATCCCCACCGTCAATGACGTGGAGCCGGATCACGAGCTGGCGCTGGGCCGGATGTTCACCGTGGCCCGCAAGCTCGCCAGCGACGCGGGCATCGCCGAGGACGGCTACCGCCTCATCATGAACTGCAACCGCCACGGCGGGCAGGAGGTCTATCACATCCACCTGCACCTGGTCGGTGGCGAGCCTCTGGGACCCCTGCTGAGCCTGTGATGCGCCTCGTCACGTCGACCGGCCTGCTGTTGGCCGGTCTGCTGCTGGGGGGCTGTGCCTCCCAGTGGAAAGACATGTTCGTCTCCTACTCGGATCAGATGGTGCCCTTGCGCAACCAGCTGCTGCTGGGCCATGCCGCCGAGGCCCTGCCCGAGGTGCGCGAATCGACCCCGGGGGACGACACCTTCGTGCTCGACCAGCTGGAGAAGGGGCGCATCGCCTGGCTGGCGGGTCAGGACGGCCCCAGCAAGCAGGCCTTTGCCGCCGCCGACAGCCGGCTTGCGTGGGAAGACAGTCAGGCCGAGTACCGCCTGAGCCAGGGACTGGCCCAGGCGGGCAGCCTGCTCACCAACGATCAGACCCTGGCTTACCAGGCGCCCGATTACGAGCGCACCATGCTGCACCACTATCTGGCGCTCAACTACTTGCAGCGCGGGGATGCCGACGGCGCCCTGGTAGAGGTGCGCCGTGCCAACCAGGTGCAGGAGCAGGCCCTTAAACGGCGGGCCGACGAGGTGCGCAAGGCCGCGCAGGAGGGGGAGCAGGAGGACGAAGCCGGGGAGATGCGCCAGCTGATGTCGCGCGGCGCCCCCGAGCTCGATCGCCTGATAGGCCAGGTGAAAAACGGTTTCCAGAACGCCTACACCTTCTATTTCTCCGGCGTGCTCTACGAGGCGGCCGGGGATCTCAACGACGCCTGGGTCGATTACCAGCGCGGCTATCAGATAGCGCCGGACAACCAGAGCCTGCAGGATGCCCTGCTGCGCCTGGCCCGGCTTCGCGGCTCTCCCGAGGAGCTCAAGGAGACCGAGCAACGGATGGGCCGCAAAGCGCCGCCCTTGGCCAAGGATCAGGGCCAGCTGGTGGTGCTGTTTGAAGATGGCCTCATCCCGGCGCGCCGGGAGCTCTTCCTACCGCTGCCCATCTCCACCTCCAGCGGCGATTTTCGTACCTTTACCGTGGCGGTGCCCTATTACGACAATCGGGCCAGCGATGGCGCCCCGCTCACCCTGTCGGTGGGCAAGGGGGTGGCGCAGACCAGCGAGCTGGTGAGGCTGGAGGCGCTGGCGGCCAAGGATCTGCAGGAGCGGCTGCCCGGCATGCTGACCCGGCAGGCCCTGCGGCTGGTGGCCAAGGAGCAGGTACGGCGCACCGCCGCCAAGGAGGGGGGGGATGTGGGCAACATCCTGGTGGGGATCTTCAACACCCTCTCGGAGCGGGCGGATACCCGCAGCTGGCTGACGCTGCCCGCCAAGGCCTCGAGCTGGCAGGGGATGGTCCCGGCCGGGAACGTCACCCTGACCCTGGGGGCGGGCAGCGCCATGCGCACCCTGCCACTCAGCGTCCACGCCGGGCGCACCACCCTGGTGTGGGTACAGCGCCTGGGGAGCGGGCTCACGACCCGGGTGATGCCCCTCTAGGGGGAACCGGATATGGCAACTCAGATGAATGACCGGTCAGGCCGACGGCCACCGGCAAGGAGAACAAGATGAAAGCACAAGGGTTGGCCCTGGGCCTGGTTCTGCTGCTGACGGGCTGTGCCACCAATACTTCCGGCGTGGCGCTCTATGGCGCGGCCGGTTCGGCGGCGGTGGCCGAGCAGCATCAAAACGTCAACGTCACCCTGACCGAACTCAGCCGGCGCCAGCAGAACGGCCTGTTGCAGGTCAACGTGGCGGCGGCCAGCACCCAGCGTGGTGACAACAGGCTGCAATATCTCTTCTACTGGTATGACGACGCGGGGCAGGAGGTGGCCAGCGATGGCCGCGGCTGGACCCCCCTCAAGTTGCATGGCTACCAGACCCGCACCCTGTCCGCCCTGGCGCCGAGCCCGGCCGCCCGGGGTTACCGGATTTACGTTCGCGAAGTGATGGAGGAATCCTACTGATGAAAATGAATCATGCCCTGCTGATCCTGACCGGCGCCCTGCTGCTGGGCGGCTGCTCCAGCACCACCGTCAGCTATGGCGATCCCACCGAGACCGAGACGGTGACCGTCGATTACGGCTCCTCCGACTTGCAGGCCATCGCCGACAAGATGGCGGATTCCATGCTGGCGTCCCCGGCCACCAGCGAGATCACCGCCGGGGGCCGCCCGGTGATGTTCATGGACTCCATCCGCAACAAGACCTCGGAGCACATCGACACCGAGGCCATCACCGACACTATCCGCACCAAGCTGCTGCGCTCGGGCAAGTTCCGCTTCGTGGACATGAGCAAGGTGGCGGCGGTCAAGCAGCAGCTCGAATACCAGCAGGGCAGCGGCATGGTGGATCCCGCCACCATGGTGCGGCTCGGCAAGCAGACCGGTGCCCGCTACATGGTCTATGGCAACCTCGCCAGCATCGTCAAGGACAACGGCAAGGTGAAGGACGTCTACTACCAGATGACCATGAACCTGATGGATGTGGAGAACGGCGAACTGCTGTGGGCCGATCAGAAAGAGATCCGCAAACAGGCCAAGAAGTCCACCTTTGGCTGGTGAGGACCCGCGGGGGCAGGGGGATCTGGCGGAGCTGGCGCTCCTCGCCAGCCTGCCGGCGCCCTGGGATCAGGGGCGCCTTGAGCCGCTGGGCCAGGGCCTGACCAACGGCAACTACCGGCTCTGTCTCCCCACTGGCGAGCAGGCCTTCCTGCGCCGCGGTCATCCGGATCCGGTGCGCCTTGGCATCGACCGGGCCACCGAGTGGCAGCTCTACCAGGGGGCGGTGGGGCAGGGGCTGGCGTTGCCCTGTCATCACGGCGATCCCGCCACCGGCCTGATGCTGCTGGCGTGGTGCGACGAACCCAACTGGGCCGAGCAGGCGCCGCCTCTCGCCGCGCAGCCCCGCCTGATGGCGGATGTGCTGGTGCGGCTGCACCGCCTGCCGGTGCCGACCGTGGTGATGGCGGTGCGGGCTCACAGCGGCGGGTATCGGCAGCGTCTGGCCCATATCCCTCCCTGGCTGCCCGCCCTGGAGCGGGCCCTGCTCGCGAGCCGGGAGCCGGACGACTGCTGGCTCCCTTGCCATCACGATCTCAATCCGGCTAACTTGTTGGGGGCGCGGCCCTGGGTCATCGACTGGGAGTACGGCGCCGCCGGTCATCCTGGGTTCGAGGTCGCCAGCATTCAGCGCACCCACGGCTGGAGCGAAGAGCAGCGGTGCCAGTTGGAGAGCTGCTATCTTGAAGCCATGGACGGGGCAGCGACGGGGCTGGGGCCCCGGGGATTCCAGGCCGATGCCTTCCTGCCCTGGGTCGATTACATCGGCCTGCTGTGGGCGCTGCTGATGGCCGAACAGCAACCCGGGCCCGAGTATCAGGCCCTGATCGACATCAACCGCCAGCGCCTGGAGTGATGCCCGGCAACGGCCCGCGCGACGCGTGTATTCAATGAATGGGAGGCATGCATGGTGACCACATTCTCATGGCGTCAACCGCGTAGCTGGAGCCTGCTGCTGCTCTGCCTGCTGCTGACGGGTTGCGCCACCCGGGTGATCTACTACTGGCTCGACTCGGCCATCGTCTGGCAACTGGACGACTACTTCTCCCTGGACCGCAGCCAGAAGAAGCTGCTGGACCAGGAGGTGAAGGGGCTGATGGCCTGGCACCGGCAGCATGAGCTGCCCATCTATGCCCGGGATCTCGACGCCCTGGCCAAGGCGGTGGCCAGCCCCATGAGCCCGGCCCAGGTGACCCTGCATCTGGACAGAACCCAGGCGAGCCTGACCCGTACTCTGGAGAATGCCATTCCCCGCACGGTGCGCCTCGCCAAGACCCTGACTGACGAGCAGGTGGCTCGCTTCATGGCCGATCGGGTGAAGCGCCAGCAGGAGCGCCAGCACGACTTTGCCACCCAGTCGAAGGCCGAGATGATCAAGGGCTTTCGGGAGAAGATGAACGAGCGCCTGGTGTTCTGGATTGGCAAGGTGAAGCCGGCCCAGGAGCCCCTCATCACGCAGTGGGCCGAGTGGCAATACGAGATGATGGCCCCCTGGCTCGACTTTCAGGAGGCCTGGACCAAGGAGCTGGATCGGCTGATGAAACAGCGCCAGAGTCCGGATTTCGGCCAGGAGCTGACCCGCTTGCTCCAGCAGGGGGACGGCCTGATGGATGGCCGCTTCACCGGCTACACGGACCAGTCCCGCCAGCGCACCATCCAGTGGCTGAGCGATCTCAGCCACTCCATGGATCTCTCCCAGCGGGCCCACCTCTACACCCTGCTCAAGGACTATGCCGAGGACTTCGAGGGCATGACCCGCAGCCGCTGAGGACGCGGTGAGACAACACAAGGGCGGCGGGCCCCGGGCCTGCCGCCCTTGTTCTTGTGGGGCAGGCTGTGGTAGCTTGCCCTTTCTATTGTGTGGGAATTAACTTTTGAACCTGACCGACAACGTGAAACTGGCGGCGATGACCCTGCTCATCACCCTCGCACTGTTGTTCTCTACCCTCTCGGTGGAGGGGGTCAAGGTACCCGCGTTCCAGCCCTCGGCCCAGCAGGCCCACTCGCTGGCGGAGGGGGCGGCACCTGCCGACGCAAGCCCGGCGGCCCACGGCGTCAGCGGCAGTGACGATGGCATCGTCAAGTTCGTCGGCTCCCACCAGAATCACCTGCTGCGCCTCGAGCACTCCCTGAGCCGCGATCATCAGCCCGGCAGCGTGGTCTACGAGCTGGTCATGAGCTGGGCCCAGCAGGGGATCCTGCTGCTGCTGTGCGGCCTGCTGCTCTACGCCGCCCTCTTCTACCCGGGGACGAGCTTTCGCGATCACTTCGCCGGCATTCACAGGCGCCGCCTGCAGCGCCGGCATCTGCAGTACCGCTTCGCCCAGAGCTTCCTCGCCTGACCCCGATGGGGTCAGCTTGCCACCTGTTGCCTCATCTTCTCTCTGTTGCTGTTCACTTTTAGTGAACGGCTAGGCTGTCTTGTTTCATTTTTTTGCACGGCGCGACCCCGGTGTCGCCCCTTGCCATTGCCTGACAGAGGCCGATTACATGAGAAAAAAGAGTCATACCGTGTTGAACCGCATGAGCCTGTGGCAGTACGCCCTGTTGCTGCTGATGCTGGTCACGTTCGCGTTCTATTCCCTGCCCACCTTCTTCGGTGAGCAGCCCTCCCTCGGTCTGCACGGCCAGTCGCGCCTGAGCGACGCGCAGCGCACCCTGCTGGCCGAGAACCACATCGACCCCCTCAAGCAGATCGCCCAGGGCGACCGGATGGCGCTGGTGTTCGCCAGCCAGGGGGAGCAGCAACTGGCCAAGCAGTTGCTGGAGCAGCAGGGGCTGGACAGCGCCGCCCTGACCCTGGAGTTCTACTCCAACGCCCCGGCCTGGATCAGCCGTATCTATTCACCAGGACGGGGTTGACGGCATCAGTTCTGCCGGGATGGGATAATCTGTCTTCTCGATGCACGCCCTGACCACGGCCCTCAACCACTCCTGTGGGCAGCGGCCCAATCGCTTGCCGGTCTCCACCAACGACAGGATGCGCTGGCGAAACAGCTCGCCCCGGTGAGACCACACGCCGTAGCTACCCTTGCGCCAGAGCACATAGCCACGCAGCGCCCGCTCCGCCTCGTTGTTGGTCAGCGCTATTTCGTCGTCAGTCATAAACCGCCACAGCATCTCGTCATCCCGCAGCAGCAACTGGCATCGTCCACGGTAGCGTTTGCTGCACAACAGGGCGCCGCGCTCCAACTGGCTTCGCCAGCTTTGCCGGTAACGCGCGAGCCTGCGCAGGTATTTCTGCTTGCTCAACGCACCGCTTTCCCAACGGTGCCGGGTACGAAACACCGCATCCGCCAGCAAGACCAACCGGGCACCGATGGGCTGGTTGCACTGCTCGCTACTCTCGGCGATGGCCGCGAGATTGCGGGCCACGTGGGCCCAGCACAGTTGCCGCTGGTCGGCGTCGATAAACCGGTAGCCGGCGTACTGGTCGGTCACCAGCACCCCGTCAAACTCGGCGCCCAGCAGCCGCTTGGCCGCCTCCTGACCACGGCCATAGGCCGTCATGAAGCAGACGGCTATCTTGCTCAGCGCCAGCCACATCCAGCGGCGCTCTCCACCCCGCTGATGCCGGGTCTCATCGGCATGAACGTGGGTGGCCGTCTGCACCTGCTGCTTGATGGCCTGGTAGGTCGGGGTGAGCATGGCACTCACCCGCCCCTGCGCCTCACTGATGGCGCCCCGGCTAAAACTCAGGCCGAAATGCTGTTTGAGCTGCTGCTGTATCTGGCTGACGCTCTGGTGAAACTGGCCGCTTTGCAGCGCGATGTAGCTGAGCAGATTGGCCCCCATCTGGCTGCTGCTGACGTTGTCTGGCAGTGCGGCCTGGGTCGTGCCGATACACCGTGAGCAGGTCGCACGATACAGTTGGTGTTCGGTGACGAGATAGCTCACCTCGGGCAGCTCGAACACCTGATGAACCTGATAGGGTTTGGCATGGGCCACCATGTCCCCGCCACAGCAAGCGCAATCGGCGGCAGGGTAATGCGGGACCAGGGTCAGGCGGGCATCAAGCGGATGCCGCTCGCGGCGATGTCCCTTGTGACCGGGCTGCGCCCCCCGTTGCTTGCCGGACGCCGGACGCTTGCGGGCCGGCGGCGGTGCACCGGGGCCGTCGCTGGAAGGCGGCTTGGAGGAGTTGCCGCTGTGCTGATTGAGGCGGTCCTCCAGCTCGGCGATGCGGTCGAGGAGCTTATAAATCAGCTCGTTGGCCTGCTCCAGAGTGGTGGGCATTCCCGCGGAATGCATGGTGTTTTTGCTCATGGGGGGAGCGTATCTAAGGAGCAGGATCAAG
>NZ_JBFODJ010000071.1:0-44612 GCF_040908265.1 Aeromonas sp. R5-1 | reverse complement strand
TCTTTACCGGTTAGTGTGCTGATATGGCTCAGTCGGTAGAGCGCATCCTTGGTAAGGATGAGGTCCCCAGTTCGATTCTGGGTATCAGCACCATTAAATAAGAAAGCCTCCCAATCGGGAGGCTTTTTTGTATCTGCTTTTCAGGCCATCCATCGCAAATTGCAGTCCTGCAATGTCGCACCTTCTTGTTGCTGACATATCCTCCCTTTCTATCCCGTATGCTTTCCGGGCGGCGCTTCTCTATTAAAGGGATCCGGGCTAAGTTGTGGATTGGCAAAGACAACCACGCTTTCGAAGGGGAAAGAACATGCTGATTAGGAATGTGCGTTTGACGGGCAGGGAAGGGATGTGGCAAATCCTCTGTCAGGGAGGCGTGATCCGGGCCATTGAGCCCATGAGCACTCAGCTGCTCTCTGCCCGCGAGCTTGATGGTGAGCAAGGCCTTGTCATCCCCCCCTTTATCGAACCGCACATTCACCTCGATACCACCCAGACGGCTGGCGAGCCGAGTTGGAACCTCTCCGGTACCCTGTTTGAGGGGATCGAGCGTTGGGCCGAGCGCAAAGCGCTGCTGACCCATGAGGATGTGAAACAGCGCGCCATCCAGACGCTGAAATGGCAGATTGCGAACGGCATCCAGTTTGTCCGTACCCACGTGGATGTCTCCGACCCCAATCTGGTTGCTCTGAAGGCGATGCTGGAGGTGAGGGAGGAGATGAAGGAGTGGGTGGAGCTGCAGATAGTGGCCTTCCCACAGGAGGGGATCCTCTCCTACCCCAACGGCAAGGCATTGCTGGAAGAGTCCCTCAAGCTGGGGGCCGACGTGATCGGTGCCATCCCCCATTTCGAGTTCACTCGGGAGTACGGGGTCGAAAGTCTGCACTACGTCTTCGATCTTGCGGAGAAATATCAGGTTTTGGTGGATGTGCATTGCGACGAAATCGATGACGAACAGTCCCGTTTTATCGAGACGCTGGCAACCCTGGCCTACGAGCGCAGCATGGGCCATAGGGTGACCGCCAGCCACACCACCGCCATGCACTCCTATAACGGTGCCTATGCGTCGCGACTGTTCAGGCTGCTGAAGATGGCGGACATCAACTTCGTCGCCAATCCGCTGGTGAACATTCACCTGCAGGGGCGCTTCGACAGCTATCCCAAGCGTCGTGGCATCACCCGGGTGAAGGAGATGCTGGAGGCGAACATCAACGTCTGCTTCGGCCACGACGACGTGTTCGATCCCTGGTATCCCATGGGCACGGCCAACATGTTGCAGGTGCTGCACATGGGGCTGCATGTCTGCCAGATCATGGGCTATGAACAGATCAACGACAGTCTCAAGCTCATCGGCAGCCACAGCGCCCGCACCCTGAACGTGCAGGATCGCTACGGCATCGAGGTGGACAAGCCCGCCAACCTGCTGATCCTTCCTGCAGAGAATGGTTTCGATGCGGTGCGCCGCCAAGTGCCGGTGCGTTATTCCATCCGCCATGGCAGAGTCATCGCCGATACTCGCCCGGCCGAGACGACCCTCCATCTTGTGAATGCAGAATCGGTAGACTTTCGCCGCTAGGGTCTAGCAGGGTCGATTAATTGCCCGGCTGTCCCCTGCTGCCGACATTTTGCATAATGCCAACCTGACACTCTTGGAGACTGCTTGATGCAAACCTGGTTATTTGTCGCTGTCGGGGGCGCCTTCGGTGCCTGCCTGCGCTTTGGCATCGCCGAGCTGATGGCATGGCTGCTGGGACGCCACTTTCCCTATGGCACCCTGGTGGTCAACGTGGTGGGTTCCTTCATCATGGGGATTGCCTATGCGCTGATCAGCCATGGTCACGTGGTGGAACACCCGATGAAACCATTGCTGATGGTGGGTATCCTCGGCGCCTTGACCACCTTCTCCTCCTTTGCCCTCGACACGGTCGTGCTGGCCCAGCAAGGGGCCTATCTGAAGGCGCTGCTCAATATCGGTCTCAATCTGTTCCTCTGTCTGGCCATGGTCGTGCTGGGGATGCAGTTGGTCGCAAGCCGGGTTTGAGGTGTCCGCACGCCATCGGCTCTGGTAAACTGGCGGCCATTCTTTGCTCTATGGGTATTTGAGGGATGTCGGAACAGACTACTACTACGCATTTTGGCTATAAAACCGTGGCAGCGACCGAGAAGGAAACCCTGGTCGCCGGTGTCTTTCATTCGGTAGCGGCCAAGTATGATCTGATGAACGATCTGATGTCGTTCGGCATCCATCGCCTCTGGAAGCGCTTTACCATCGACTGCTCCGGTGTCCGCAAAGGACAGAAGGTGCTGGATCTGGCTGGCGGCACAGGGGATCTGACCGCCAAGTTCTCCCGCATCGTGGGTGAGACCGGTCAGGTGGTCCTGGCGGACATCAACGACTCCATGCTGAAAGTGGGCCGCGACAAACTGCGCAACCTGGGGGTGGCCAACAACGTCTCCTACGTGCAGGCCAATGCCGAGGCGCTCCCGTTCCCTGACAACCATTTCGACGTCATCACCATCGGCTTCGGCCTGCGCAACGTCACCGACAAGGACAAGGCGCTCGCCTCCATGTTCCGGGTGCTCAAGCCGGGTGGCCGCCTGCTGGTGCTGGAGTTCTCCAAGCCGGTGAGCGAAGTGATCGCCAAGCTGTATGATCTCTATTCCTTCAAATTGCTGCCGAAAATGGGCGAAATCGTCGCGAATGACAGCGAAAGTTACAAATACCTGGCGGAATCCATCCGCATGCACCCGGATCAGCAGACCCTGGCAGGCATGATGGAGAATGTCGGGTTCGAACAGGTTGAGTTCTACAACCTGACCCAGGGCGTGGTTGCCCTGCACCGCGGTTACAAGTTTTAAGGTCGCCTATGCCGATGGATGCCATGGTCACCGCGGTGATCGAAACCAGCCTCAACCAGTTGCTGGCCTTGGACAAACAGAGCCCGGAGCGGCTGCGCAAGCTGACGGGCAAGGTACTCAAACTGGAGCTGCGCGAGCTCAAGCCGCTCTGGTTTGTCTTCTCGGAGCGCCGTCTGGATGTGCTGGCCAGGTTTGAAGGGGAGGCGGATGCGGTGCTGAGCCTCTCCCTGACCGCCCTCGGCCTGCTCAAGGAGCCTTCCGCCCTGACCCGCTACATCCGCGAGGAGAAGCTGGACCTGAGCGGTGACCCCCAGCTGGTGCAGGCATTCAGCGCCCTGCTTGGCGAGCTCGATATCGACTGGGAAGAGGAGCTGTCCCGCTACACCGGCGACGTGGTGGCCCACACCCTGTGCAGTGGTGCCCGTCAGGCTCGCCGTTTTGTAGGGCGAGAGTTGTGCCGTTCCCAGCGTCAAGTGGCCGAGTATCTGACCGAGGAGGCGAGGCTTGCCCCGGGTCCGCTGGAAGTGGCGAGCTTCAATGACGATGTCGAAGAGCTGGCCCAACAGATGAAGGCGATCGAGTTGCGGCTTGCCCGCCTCGAACAGCAGGTGAGCTGATGACCCCGAAGGAGTTCAAACGCCTCTATCGCATCGTCAGCATCCTGCTGGAACAGGGCATCGACGAGTTGGTGCCCGCTCGTTATCAGCCCTGGCCTGGCCGTCTGGCCCGTCGCAGTCTGTTCTGGCTCAAGAACAAGCAACAAGGCATGAGCCGTGGTGCCCGTATTCGCCTCGCCTTCGAGGCCCTGGGTCCCATCTTCATCAAGTTCGGCCAGATGCTCTCGACCCGCCGAGACCTGCTGCCCCCTGACATTGCCGAAGAGCTGGCCCTGCTGCAGGACAGGGTGCCTCCCTTCTGTGGTCAGGCCGCCCGTCGCCAGATTGAAGAGAGCCTGGGTTGCCCCGTCGAGGCCCTGTTCGATGACTTCGACGAGACGCCGCTGGCGTCCGCCTCCATCGCCCAGGTGCACACCGCCCGGTTGAAGGAGAACGGCCGCGAGATCGTCATCAAGGTGATCCGTCCCGATATCGAGCCGGTCATCGAGGCCGACCTGCGCCTGATGCAGGCCCTGGCCCGTCTGGTGGCCCGTTTCGTGCCCCAGAGCGGACGACTGCGCCCCGTCGAGGTGGTGGAGGAGTATCGCAAGACCATACTCGACGAGCTCAACCTGATGCGCGAAGCGGCCAACGCCATCCAGCTGCGCCGCAACTTCACCGGTTCCGAGGCGCTCTATGTGCCCGAGGTGTTCACGGACCATTGCCGTGAGCAGGTGCTGGTGATGGAGCGGATCTACGGCATTCCGGTTTCCGACATTGCCGCGCTGGAAGCCAATGGTACCAACATGAAGCTGCTGGCCGAGCGCGGAGTGGAGGTGTTCTTCACCCAGGTGTTCCGCGACAGCTTCTTCCACGCCGACATGCACCCGGGCAACATCTTCGTCTCTTTCGAACACCCGGAGAATCCGCTCTGGATCGGCATCGACTGCGGCATCGTCGGCACCCTCAACCGGGAAGACAAGCGCTACCTGGCGGAGAACTTCCTCGCCTTCTTCAATCGCGACTACCGCCGTGTGGCCGAGCTGCACGTGGAGTCAGGCTGGGTACCGCCCGATACCAAGGTGGACGAGTTCGAGTTCGCCATCCGCACCGTGCTGGAGCCCATCTTCGAGAAACCGCTCTCCGAGATCTCCTTCGGCCACGTGCTGCTCAATCTGTTCAACACCGCCCGTCGCTTCAACATGCAGGTGCAGCCGCAACTGGTGCTGCTGCAAAAGACCCTGCTCTATGTGGAAGGGCTGGGTCGCCAGCTCTATCCCCAGCTGGATTTGTGGCAGACCGCCAAGCCCTATCTGGAAAACTGGATGCACGAGCAGGTCGGCCCCAAGGCGGTGTGGAATGCCATCAAGGAGAAGGCGCCGTTCTGGGCGGAGAAACTGCCGGAGCTGCCGGAGCTGGTCTATGAGACCCTGCGTCAGGCCCGCCATCAGCAGCACCACTTCGACCAGATGTTTGCCGATTTCCGTCGCCACAGTCGCCGTCAGGGGCAGGCCCGCTACCTCTTAGGGGTTGGAGCCAGTCTGCTGCTCGCGGGTGTATTCTTGCTGACCAAAAAACAATACATTGAGTGGGGACAAATCAGCCTCGCCGGCGCCGGGTTATGCTGGCTGCTGGGTTGGTTGCGAACCCGTTCACATTAAATAACCTGCGCCATCGGGCGCCTATCCGGAGAGAAAGTCATGGGTGGTATCAGTATTTGGCAGTTGTTGATCATCGCAGTCATCGTCGTGCTGTTGTTCGGCACCAAGAAACTGCGCGGTATCGGCGGCGACCTGGGCGCAGCGGTCAAAGGGTTCAAGAAGGCGCTCTCCGATGAGCCGGCCGACACCAAACCCGAGCAGAAAGATGCCGAGTTTCCGACCAAGCAGTTGAACGAGACGGCCAGCAACGCCGAAGCCGCCAAGCAGAAAGACAAAGATCAGGCCTAAACCATGTTCGACATCGGTTTTTGGGAACTGGTCGTCATTGGCGTCGTCGCCCTGGTGGTGCTGGGCCCCGAGCGGTTGCCGGTCGCGATCCGCACCGCCAGCCACTGGATAAGGTTGATCCGCAGCACCGCCAACTCGGTCAAGGCCGATCTGGAGCAGGAGCTCAAGTTGCAAGAGCTGCACAACGACCTGAAGAAGGCCGAACGGTTGCAGATGAATAACCTGAGCCCCGAGCTGCAGGAGTCCATCGGGCAGCTGAAGGCGGCTGCCCAGTCGGTGAATCGTCCCTATCAGGGGGAGAACGAGATCTGTCCGCCTCGGGAGCCCGCCCAGGCCGAGCCAGCCACTCCGGTGGCGGCCCCGGCGCCTGCGACCCCAGAGGTGTCACCGGTCAACAGCCAGCGAGAGAGCGAGCCTGTGCCCACCAGCGAGTCCGCAGCCAAGGGGGAGGGTAAGCCATGAGTCAGGCAGAACAACCCCTCATCAGCCATCTGGTGGAGCTGAGAACGCGCCTGCTGCGTTCCATCACCGCCATTCTGCTGGTGTTCATTGCGCTGATCTACTTCTCCAACAACATCTACGACTTCGTGGCCCAGCCGCTGCTCAGCCAGCTGCCGGAAGGGACCAGCATGATAGCGACGGATGTGGCGACCCCCTTCATCACGCCCATCAAGCTGACCCTGGTGGTCTCCTTCTTCGTGGCGATCCCTTATCTGCTCTACCAAGCCTGGGCCTTCATCGCCCCCGGTCTGTACCAGCATGAACGGCGTCTCATCATGCCGCTGGTCGCCTCCAGTGCCGTGTTGTTCTACGCCGGCATGGCGTTTGCCTACTACGTGGTGTTCCCCCTGGTGTTCGGTTTCTTCACCAGTACCGCCCCCGCCGGGGTGACGGTGGCGACCGACATCGCCAGCTACCTGGACTTCGTGCTGACCCTGTTCTTCGCGTTCGGGGTGGCGTTCGAGATCCCGGTGGCCACCATACTGCTCTGCTGGACCGGGGTGACCACCCCCAGGAGCCTGAAGGAGAAGCGCCCTTACGTCATCGTCGGGGTCTTCGTGGTCGGTATGTTGCTGACGCCGCCCGATGTCTTCTCCCAGACCCTGCTCGCGATCCCCATGTGGGGCCTGTGGGAGATAGGTCTGTTCTTCGCCCGCTTCTACGTGAAGAAAGAGGACGAGGAGCAGCAACAAACGGAAGAGGGGAGCTGAGGCTCCCTTCCTCTTTTCATGCATCCGTTCGAGGCGTATGGTAAGGCCCCATCGAGTAGATGGTTTTCAAATGCCTGATATGCACCTCGTTTGTCCGGAACCCCTGACTCCATGATCGACATCGGTTTGAACCTGACCAGCAGCCAGTTCGCCGGCGAACAGGCCGACCTGGTGGAACGCGCGCGCGCCGCCGGGGTGGAAGCCCTGATCCTGACCGGCACCGATCTGGCCGGCAGCCGCGAGAGCGCCGCATTGGCCGCCCGCTGGCCCGGTTACTGCTTCTCCACCGCCGGGGTGCATCCCCACGATGCCAAAAGCGTCGATGAGGCGACCCTGCCCGCCCTGCGCGAACTGGCGGCCCTGCCCCAGGTGGTGGCCATCGGCGAATGCGGTCTCGACTACAACCGGGACTTCTCCCCCCGTCCGGTGCAGGACGCGGTGTTTGACGCCCAGCTTGCGATCGCCGCCGAGCTCGGGATGCCGGTGTTTCTGCACTGCCGCGATGCCCATGACAAATTCGTCGAGATCCTGCGCCCCTGGTTGCCCCGCCTGCCGGGGGCCGTGCTGCACTGCTTCACCGGTTCCGACGCCGAGCTGGACGAGTGCCTGGCGCTGGGGCTGCATATCGGGGTGACCGGCTGGCTCTGTGACGAGCGCCGTGGCCAGCTGCTGCGCGAGCAGGTGGCCCGCATTCCGGCTGGTCGCCTGATGATAGAGACGGACGCCCCCTACCTGGTGCCGCGGGATCTGAAACCCAGGCCCAGACGCAACGAACCCGCTTTTTTGCCGCACATCGCCCAGGTGGTGGCGGCCTGCCGTGGTGAAGCGCCCGAGGCCTTGCTGGCCCATACCCGGGCCACCTCCGCCGCATTCTTCCAACTTCCGCTTTTGGAGTGATTCATGGCCACAACTCTTCCGGGGGCCTTCCCGGGCCGTCGCCTGCGCCGGGTGCGCAAACATGACTTCAGCCGCCGCCTGGTGCGCGAAAACGTACTGACCGTCGACGATCTCATCTATCCCGTGTTCGTGCTGGAGGGGGAGGGTCAGCGAGAGGCCGTTGCCTCCATGCCGGGGGTGGACAGACTCTCCATCGATCTGCTGCTCGAAGAGGCCGCCGAACTGGTGGCCCTGGGTGTGCCGGCGGTGGCCCTGTTCCCGGTGACGCCGCTGGAGAGAAAGAGTCTGATGGCGGAAGAGGCCTACAACCCGGATGCCCTGGCCCAGCGGGCGACCCGTGCCCTCAAGGCGCGCTTCCCGGAGCTCGGGGTCATCACCGATGTGGCGCTCGACCCCTTCACCACCCATGGTCAGGACGGCATCATCGATGACGAAGGCTATGTGCAGAACGACATCACCACCGAGATCCTGGTGAAGCAGGCGCTCTCCCATGCCGCCGCCGGGGCCGACATGGTGGCCCCGTCCGACATGATGGACGGCCGCATTGGTGCCATCCGCGCGGCGCTGGAGGAGAATGGCTTCGTCAACGTGCAGATCATGGCCTACTCCGCCAAGTACGCCTCCCACTACTACGGCCCGTTCCGCGATGCGGTGGGCTCCGCCGCCAACCTCGGCAAGAGCAACAAGGCCACCTACCAGATGGATCCGGCCAACGGAAACGAAGCCCTGCACGAGGTGGCCCTCGACATCGCCGAAGGGGCGGACAGCGTCATGGTCAAGCCGGGCATGCCCTACCTGGACATCATCCGCCGGGTGAAGGATCAGTTCGGCGTGCCGACCTTCGCCTATCAGGTGAGCGGCGAGTACGCCATGCACATGGCGGCGATCCAGAACGGCTGGCTCAAGGAGAAGGAGTGCGTGATGGAATCCCTGCTCTGCTTCAAGCGGGCCGGGGCCGATGGCATCCTCACCTACTTCGCCAAGCGGGTCGCCCAGTGGTTGAAAGAGGACGCCCGACGCTGAGGCGGGGAGTGTCCATGCCCTCACAATGCCGGCCCTCGGGCCGGCATTGTCGTCTCTGGCAGATGAAGTGCTGGTTTTATGAACAAAATGCCTGAAAAAGTGGGCAACAAGCCCGTCTCTTGGCGGCAAAGGCTTGATAAATGGGGTTTCTGCCTACATCTTAGATGGTCCAAGCAGGCTTCTGGACGGCAGGGGCTGCAGAGCATTTAGAGGTACCGCAGATGACTAACCCTTTGCTGACAATGGACTCGCTGCCTCCCTTCAGCCAGATCCAGCCCGATCAGGTGCAACCTGCCGTGACGCAGGCCATCGCCGATTGCAAACAGAAGATTGAGGATGTGCTGGCCCAGAAGGAGCCTCACACCTGGGACAGCCTGATCGCCCCGCTGGAAGAGGTCAACGACCGCCTCTCCCGGATCTGGTCCCCCATCAGCCACCTCAATGCCGTGCAGAACAGCGAGGCGCTGCGAGCGGCTCACGATGCCTGCCTGCCGCTGCTGTCCGAATTCCAGACCTATGTCGGTCAGCATGAAGGGCTCTATCAAGCCTATCTGGCCCTCTCCGAGAGCGATGACTTCCCCCGGCTGGATGATGCCCAGCGCAAGGAAATCCTGAACACCCTGCGCGATTTTCGCCTCTCCGGCATCGGTCTGCCTGCCGAGGCGCAGCAGCGTTACGGCGAGATCCAGGCCCGCCTCTCGGAGCTCGCCTCCCGTTTCAGCAACAACGTGCTGGACGCGACCCAGGGCTGGCACAAGCTGGTGACCGACGAGGCCGAGCTGGCCGGTCTGCCCGCGAGCGCCCAGGCTGCCGCGCGCCAGATGGCCGAACTCAAGGGCAAGGAGGGGTGGCTGTTCACCCTGGACATCCCCTCCTACCTGCCGGTGATGATGTACGCCGACAGCCGCGCCCTGCGTGCCGAGCTGTATGAGGCCTTCACCACTCGCGCCTCCGACCAGGGCCCCAACGCCGGCAAGTGGGACAACTCCGCCATCATGACCGAGTTGCTCACCCTGCGCCGGGAGCTGGCCCGACTGCTGGGCTTTGCCAACTATGCCGAGCTCTCCCTCGCGACCAAGATGGCGGACAAGCCGGAGCAGGTGGTGGACTTCCTCACCGACCTGGCTGCCAAGTCCCTGCCCCAAGGCAAGGCGGAGCTGGAGGAGATCCGCGCCTTTGCCGCCGAGCAGCACGGTCAGGACGAACTGGCGGCCTGGGATCTTGCCTATTACGCAGAAAAGCTCAAACAGCACAAGTTTTCGGTCTCTGATGAGCAGTTACGTCCTTATTTCCCCGCCGGTCGGGTCGTGAAGGGGCTGTTCGAGGTGGTCAAGCGGGTGTTCGGCATGAAGGTGCGCGAGCGTCTCGGCATCGACACCTGGCACCCGGATGTGCGCTTCTACGACATCTTTGACGCCGATGACGAGCTGCGCGGCAGCTTCTACCTGGATCTCTACGCCCGCGAGCACAAGCAGGGCGGCGCCTGGATGGATGTCTGCCTGGGTCGCCGCTACCGTCAGGACGGCTCCCTGCAAAAGCCGGTGGCCTACCTGACCTGCAACTTCAACGGCCCGGTGGACGGCAAACCGGCCCTGTTCACCCACAACGAAGTGGTCACCCTGTTCCACGAGTTCGGCCACGGCATTCACCACATGCTGACCCGCATCGATGTGGCCGGCGTGGCCGGCATCAACGGCGTGGCCTGGGATGCGGTGGAGCTGCCTAGCCAGTTCCTCGAGAACTGGTGCTGGGAATCCGAGGCGCTGGCCTTCATCTCCGGCCATTACGAGACCGGGGAGCCGCTGCCCGCCGATCTGCTGGAGAAGATGCTGACCGCCCGCAACTTCCAGGCGGCGATGCAGATGTTGCGTCAGCTGGAGTTCGCCCTGTTCGACTTCCGTCTGCACCAGACCTTTGACCCGGCCAGAGCGGATCAGATCCCTGCGCTGCTGGCTGAGGTGCGCAGCCAGGTCGCCGTGATGACGCCTCCGGCGTTCAACCGCTTCCAGCACAGCTTCTCCCACATCTTCGCGGGCGGCTACGCGGCGGGCTACTACAGCTACAAGTGGGCCGAGGTACTCTCTGCCGACGCCTTCTCCCGCTTCGAGGAGGAGGGGATCTTCAACCCGGCCACGGGCCACTCCTTCCTGAAGAACATTCTGGAAAAGGGCGGCTCCAGGGAGCCGATGGAGCTGTTCCGTGCCTTCCGTGGCCGGGAGCCCCAGGTGGATGCGCTGCTGCGTCACAGTGGTATCGCCGCGTGAGGTCCCGCCGCAACAGTGAGCCTCGGTTGGATGAGCTGCCGCGCCACTGCGGGAGCTTCAAGCAGGTACACATTTGCGGCATAGTGGGATCGAAACGTGATTTTTGATAGAAAAAGGGACCTTTTGGTCCCTTTTTCCAAGCCTTTTTAATATCTTGCGGAGTGCATGTTTGCACTGTCCCCGCCTCTTCAGTAGAGTCGGGTTCTACCTTCCAGGGAGAGAAAGAACCTTGCCATGAGGCGAGCACTCGAGTCTGTCTATCAAATCATCTCCAGCCTGTCTCATTCGAGTGGTCAGGGATATTTTGATGCCTTTGTGAGTGAAATCGCCAACGCGGTGGGGGCTGACTTCGTCCTGGTGTCCGGCAAGGATCAGGCGGGTCTGTTCTTTACCGTGCATGCCGCCTATCCCGCCTCCCTCGACATCAACGCCTACAGCTTCCCCCTCGCCGACACTCCGGGCGAGATCGCCATGCAACAGGGTGAAGCTTGGTTCAGTGATCGCACCCGCCAGCTGTTCCCCCACGCCGCCGTGCTGGAGCGCTGCGAGGTGAGAGCCTATGCCGGCGTCGCGCTCAAGAACGCCGAGGGAGAGACCATCGGCCTGTGCAGCGTCATGTTCAAGCGGGCCATGCCGAGAATGGAGAAGATAGTGGGCCTGCTGCGTCTGCTGGCCCCGCTCGCCGGTCGTGAACTGGCGCTGATGTATCAGCAGCGCCAGAGCCAGGAGCAGCCGGCGCAACCGGAACATCACCACTTCCTGGACACCATGATGTCCCATGCGCCCGTGGGCATCGGCAAGGTGGATCTGGGCGGCAAGATCCTCTGGGCGAACCCGGCCATCGAGAAGATGCTCGGCTACAGCCAGGAGGAGCTGCAACAGCTCACCGTTGCCGAAATCAACCATCCGGACGACTGGCAGACCAGTATTGCGCTCTACGACGCCCTCAAACGGGGAGAGCGTCCCGCGTTTACCCAGGAGAAGCGTTATCTCCATCGGGATGGGACCGTCCTGTGGGGACGGGTGACGGTGACCCTGATCCGCAACGAGCAGATGCACCCCGACTATCTGATGGTGGTGCTGGAGAACATCGATCCCATCAGGCGCCATGCGGAGCAGCTCAAGCTCTCCCACCGGGTCTATGACAACCTCTCCGAAGCCATTCTGGTGTGCGATGCCGACAGCCGCATCATCTCGGTCAATCCGGCCTTCGAGAAGATCACCGGTTACAGCGAGGAGGAGGCGTGTGGCCAGCGGCCCAGCATGCTGAAGTCCGGACTGCACGATCAGACCTTCTATGCGGACATGTACCACGCTCTGGAGCGGGTGGGGATCTGGCGTGGGGAGGTGTGGAACAAGCGCAAGAACGGCAAGCTCTATCCCCAGCAGCTGATGATCAGCGCCGTGCGGGAAGGGGGCAAGATCAGTCAGTACATCGCCATCTTCAGCGATCTTTCCCAGACCAAGCTGGCGGAGCAGAAGATCGCCGCCCAGGCCAACTACGACAACCTCACCGGCCTGCCCAACCGCTGGCTGTTCGGTCGCTGTCTGGCCCGCTTCTGCGAGCGGGGGGAGCGCTTCGCCCTCATGGTGCTCGACCTCAACAACTTCAAGGCGGTCAACAACAGCATGGATCACCATGTGGGCGACGCCCTGCTGCGGGAGGTATCGGATCGGCTGGTGAGCCGGGTGCGCACCGAGGACCTGGTGGCCCGCATCGGCGGCGACGAGTTTGCCTTCCTGGTGCCCGGCATCGTCAACCGCCGTCAGGCCGAGGTGTTTGCCAAGCAGGTGATCGGCGGCTTTGCCCGTCCCTTCATGCTGGCCAACCAGCACCTCTATGTGACCGCCACCCTGGGGATCACCCTCTGTCCCAATGACGGCGGCGACAGCGACGAGCTCTTGCGCAATGCCGAGCAGGCCCTGTTCGTCGCCAAGCGCCAGGGACGCCCCCTCGGCACCTACAACGCCTCCATGCGGGAAGAGGTGAGCCAGCGCCACCAGATGCAGCACGATCTGGCGGAGGCCATCAAGCTGGGCCAGCTGACCATGGCCTACCAGCCCATCTGGGACAACCGCAGCGGCCGGGTCGCCAAGCTGGAGGCCCTGGTGCGCTGGTATCACCCCCACTGGGGTCAGGTCTCACCGGCGGATTTCATCCCGCTGGCGGAAGAGGCGGGGCTCATCCAGGGGCTGGGTGCCCTGGTGCTGTGGCAGTCTTGCCGGGATCTGGCCAGATTGCAGCAGTCCGGCTTCCCGGATCTGCAGATGTCCATCAACCGCTCCACCCTGGAGTTCCAGACCATAGACCCGGAGGCCAACGAGTGGCTCAGGGTGATCCGCCACTTCGAGCTGGATCCGGCGGACATCATCATCGAGATCACCGAATCCCTGCTGATGGAGACCAGCGATCAGCACAGGGTGCGGATCGATGCCCTGCGCGAGGCGGGCTGCAAGCTGGCCATCGACGACTTCGGCACCGGCTACTCGGCACTGAACTACCTGCGTACCTTCCCGGTGGATCTGGTGAAGATCGATCGCTCCTTCGTGCGCCATATTCCCTTCAACGAGCAGGACCGCCTGCTGCTCGACGGCATCATCAACATCGTGCACAACCTCGGCATGCAGGTGGTGATCGAAGGGGTGGAGACCCGGGAGCAGCTCAATTTCCTCTGCCAGAAGGGGTGCGCCTTCACCCAGGGGTATCTGCTCAGCCGCCCGCTGCCCTTCGACGATCTGACCGAGTACCTGAACCTCAACCGTCAGGGAATGAACCTGGCGAATCTGACCACGGTGAGCTGACCCCCCGCTTCTGCTATCATGCCGGCTTCTGCGCCGTGATGAGTCCATGTAATGCCCCATATTCAGGTTTTCAGTGAAGTGCCCGCCCGCGATGGCGAGCTCGACGCCCTGCGCCAGCGCCTTGCCGACGTGGCGTTTCCCGCTCCCTTCGCCCTGGTGCTGACCGCATCGCGGTTGGAGCTACGCAAGCTGGACGAACCCAAGCTGGGGGCCGTCTATGTGGACTTCGTGGAAGGGGCGGTGGCCCATAGGCGCAAGTTCGGTGGCGGGCGCGGCCAGTCCATCGCCAAGGCGGTGGGATTGAAGTCGGGAGCCATGCCGACCGTGGTGGATGCCACCGCCGGGCTCGGGCGCGATGCCTTCGTGCTCGCCTCCCTCGGCTGCAAGGTGACCCTGATCGAACGCAGCCCCGTGGTGGCGGCCCTGCTCCAGGACGGTCTGACCCGGGCGGGGCAGGATCCCGAGATAGGCCCCTGGGTGCGCGAGCGGATGCAACTGCTGCAAGGCCCGGCGGTGGAAACCCTGCTGGCGCTGACCGAGCGGCCGGAGGTCATCTACCTGGACCCCATGTTCCCCCACAAGCAGAAGTCGGCGCTGGTGAAAAAAGAGATGCGGGTGTTCCAGTCCCTGGTGGGGGCGGATCTCGACGCGGATGCCCTGCTGCCGGCGGCGCTCAGGATGGCTGACAAGCGGGTGGTGGTGAAGCGGCCCGACTATGCGGGCTGGCTCAACGAGCACAAGCCCAGCATGGCCATCGAGACCAAGAGCAACCGCTTCGACGTCTACGTGATGGCGGCGCTGGCGAGTTGAGTGGCGACTGGCAGGGAATCTGAGCGTCAAACGAAGAGGGCCAACCTGATCAGGTTGGCCCTCTTGCTATTCATTGGCTGCGGGGTGGAGCGAAGTGGATCCGCTTTTCTTCCCCTTGCCAGACGAGTTCCAGGGTCGCCAGGTCCGCCAGGCTGAGGCGCTCAGCGCGCTCCAGCAGCAGATATTCGACTCCATCGCTGGCTTCTATGGTGCGGATCCTGTCCGCCCAGGTTCGTCCATCCCGGTCGGTGATCGTGACGGGCAGCTGCCAGCTGGCGGCGATCTCCAGCCAGTCGTACAGGTCACAGCTGACGGGTTGGTAATCGGCCATGGGGTGTGCGGCTCAGGCTTCCAGCAGCCGGGTGGACCAGCCCATCTTCTGCTGGCGCTCCACCTCGAGGCGCAGCTCGCTGGCGCGCAGGTAGTGCTCGTCCAGCCAACCCTTGGGCAGGGTCAGGGTCAGGGCATCTTCATCGGCTTGCAGCATGAACCTGGGCACAGTGCCCTGGGTCCGGCGCATGCAGAGGATGAGGGAGATGCGCAGGATGCGGGCCAACCGGATCGCCTGGCGACCGGTGACGGCGCCCTGTTTCTCCAGCGGCTCCAGCTTGAATTCATCTCGCTGGTTGAACAGCAGGGCCGACAGCAGCTTCTTCTGCGCGGGGGTGAAGCCCGGCATGTCGATGTTGTCGATGATGTAGGCGGCGTGCTGCGGCGCCTTCTTGTACTCGATGCACAGACCGATTTCGTGCAGCAGGGCCGCGTAGCGCAGGATCGGGCGACCGTAGCGCTTGGAGAGGCGCCAGGCCGGCTGCAACTGGGTGAACGCCTCGATGGCGGTGTCGCGGACCCGCTCGGCGTGCTCCTTGTCGAGCTGGTAGCGGCTGATCAGGCTGTCGGCGGTGCGATCCCGGGCATCACAATCGTGATTGTTGCCGAGCAGGCCGTAGATGAGCCCTTCCCGCAGGGCACCACCCGCCAGGGTCATGCTCTCGATGTCGAGGGTCTCGAAGATGGCGATCAGGATGGCGAGACCGGAGGGGAACACGGTCAGCCGTTCGGCCGCCAGCCCTTCGAGCTGCAACTTATCGAGTCTGCCGCAGGCGATGGCCTGACCCATCAGCTCTTGCAACTTGGGCAGGGTGACCCGCTCGCTCTTGCCCTGGGCCAGCATGATCTCCTGCAGCGCCTGGACGGTGCCGGAGGCGCCGACGCAGGTGCGCCAGCCGAGGACACGGTAGTCCGCAGCCACTTTCTCCAGTACCGCCTTGGCGGCGGCAATGGCCTGGTTGAAGCGCGTCTCGGAGAGCTCGCCATCACCGAAGTGGTTGTTGAGCCAGGTGACGCAGCCCATGTGCAGGCTGTTGAGCAGCTTGGCTTCGCTCTGCTCGCCGATCACCAGCTCGGTGCTGGCGCCGCCGATGTCGATCACCAGCCGGTTGCCTTCCCCTGCCGACGTCCAGGAGACACCTTCATAGATGGTCTTGGCTTCTTCCTCACCCGAGATGATCTCGATGCTGTGGTTGAGCACCCGTTCCGCTTCGCTGATGAATTCGTCGACGTTGGTGGCCAGGCGCAGGGTGGCGGTGCCCACTACCCGGATGTTGTCGGACGGGATGTCCTGCAACTGCTCGGAGAAGAGGCGCAGACAATCCCAGCCCCGCTCCATGGCGGCACGGTTGAGGCGAAAATCGGCATCGAGGCCGGCGGCGAGGCGTACCTTGCGCTTGACCTTGGTGACGGTGCGCAGGGCACCGGCGACCTCGCGCACCACCAGCATGTGAAAGCTGTTGGAGCCGAGGTCGATGGCGGCATAGAGAGGCGAGTTGTGCAACTTGGCCGATCCCTCAGTTCTTGCGGGGGGGACGACGACGGTTGTTGCTGTTGCCACCGCCCTGGCGATCCCGCATGTTGCGGTTCACCGGCTGGCGGTTGCGGAACACCCGTTTTGGTGCGGTGACGTCATCCAGCAGCGCCTCGCGGTCATACTTGCTGACCGGGATGGGGTGGTGGATGTACTCCTCGATGGCCGGCAGGTTGAAGGCATAGTCTTCACAGGCCAGGCTGATGGAGTGACCGCTTCTGCCGGCGCGGCCGGTACGACCGATGCGGTGGACATAGTCTTCGGCATCGTCGGGCAGGTCGTAGTTGAAGACGTGGGTCACGTCGGGGATGTGCAGACCACGGGCGGCCACGTCGGTGGCGACCAGGATATCCAGGGTACCCTTGGTGAACTCTTCCAGGATCTTCATCCGCTTCTTCTGCGGCACGTCGCCGGTCAGCAGGCCGACGCGGTGGCCGTCGTTCTCCAGCCAGGCGTGAACGTCTTCACAGACGTGCTTGGTGTTGGCGAAGACGATGGCTTTCTCGGGCCACTCCTCTTCCATCAGGGAGAGCAGCAGCAACATCTTGTCTTCGTTGGAGGGGTAGAAGAGCTCCTCCTTGATCCGCACGCCCGTCATCTGTTCCGGTTCGACCTGCACATGTTCCGGGTGGTTCATGTGTTCATAGGCCAGCTCCTGCACCCGCAGGGAGAGGGTGGCGGAGAACAGCATGCTCAGACGCTCGGTAGCGGGGGGCATGCGGCGGAACAGGAAACGGATGTCCTTGATGAAGCCCAGATCGAACATGCGATCCGCTTCGTCCAGTACCACGACCTGGATGTTGCCGAGATCGATGACCTTGGACTTGAAGTAGTCGATGATGCGGCCGGTGGTGCCGATCAGGATGTCGACGCCCTGTTCCAGCACGGCCAGCTGCTTGTCGTAGCCTTCGCCACCATAGGCGAGACCGAGCTTGAGCCCGGTGGAGGCGGACATGCTCTCTGCATCGTTATAGATCTGGACGGCCAGCTCCCGGGTCGGGGCCATGATGATGGCGCGGGGCTGGTTGACGAGGCGCGGCCTGGTCAGCGGATGGGTCAGCAAATAGTTGAATGTCGCCGCCAGGAAAGCCAGGGTTTTACCGGTCCCCGTCTGGGCCTGACCGGCGAGGTCATGACCTTCAACCAGCAGGGGCAGGGAGAGTGCCTGGATGGGCGTACAATAGTGAAATCCCTTTGATTCCAGACCAGCCAGAACTTCGGGTTCGAGGCCCATTTGGGCGAATTTTTCGGTCGTTAGATGTGTTTTGCTCATGGCGGTAGGTTATCAGGTTAGGCTTGCAATAATAAACAGGATCATTTCAAATAGGGCAACTATTGCCTTTGTTGAACCATCAATAAAGCCTTAATTACTGACTGGAGTTGGAGATGAGTGACAAGATTGTTCAGCTGAGCGATGCCAGCTTCGAGGCCGATGTAATCAACGCCGACAGCCCTGTTCTGGTCGATTTCTGGGCCGAATGGTGTGGACCGTGCAAGATGATTGCCCCGATCCTGAACGAAGTTGCTCAGGAATATGAAGGTCGCGTGACCGTGGCGAAATTGAACATCGATCATAACGCCGACACTCCGCCCAAGTACGGCATTCGTGGTATCCCGACCCTGCTGCTGTTCAAGAATGGTGAAGTGGCAGCGACCAAGGTCGGCGCCCTGTCCAAGACCCAACTGAAAGAGTTCTTGGACGGCAACCTGTAATAATCAAGAAGGAGCGCATTGCAATAATGCGCTCCTTGTGTTTTATCACCTAGACGCTCACCCTGATTGGTGCTAGTTTATCGCTCGTTTGCTAACCTTTTTGCCTGACTCTTTGCTTAACTACCAGCCTGGCAAGTCAAATCCGATCAGCATCAATCCAGCAGACTGTCTCCTCATTTCAATCCTTGCTTACAGACTTTCACCACTATGAATCTGACTGAACTTAAGAACACTCCTGTGTCCGAGCTGGTCCAGCTTGGCGAATCCATGGGGTTGGAAAATCTGGCTCGGGCGCACAAGAAAGACATTATCTTTGCAATCCTCAAGGCGCACGCCAAGGGCGGCGAGGATATCTTTGGCGACGGTGTGCTGGAAATCCTGACCGACGGTTTCGGTTTCCTGCGCAGTGCAGACGGCTCTTATCTCGCTGGTCCGGATGACATCTATGTCTCCCCGAGCCAGATCCGCCGCTTCAACCTGCGTACCGGCGATACTATTTCCGGCAAGATCCGGCCGCCGAAAGAGGGCGAGCGCTATTTCGCCCTGCTCAAGGTCAACGACGTCAACTACGACCGTCCGGAAAACTCCCGCAACAAGATCCTGTTTGAAAACCTCACTCCCCTGCACGCCAACGAGCGTCTGCGCATGGAGCGTGGCAACGGTTCCACCGAAGACATCACCGCCCGTGTACTGGATCTGGCATCCCCGATCGGCAAGGGCCAGCGCGGTCTCATCGTTGCACCGCCCAAGGCCGGTAAGACCATGCTGCTGCAGAACATCGCCCAGAGCATCGCCTACAACCACCCGGATTGTGAGCTGATCGTGCTGCTGATTGACGAGCGTCCGGAAGAAGTGACCGAGATGCAGCGCATGGTGAAGGGCGAAGTCATCGCCTCCACCTTCGACGAGCCGGCCTCCCGTCACGTCCAGGTCGCCGAAATGGTGATCGAGAAGGCCAAGCGTCTGGTCGAGCACAAGAAGGACGTGGTGATCCTGCTGGACTCCATCACCCGTCTGGCCCGCGCCTACAACACCGTCATCCCGTCTTCCGGCAAGGTGCTGACCGGTGGTGTGGACGCCAACGCCCTGCACCGTCCGAAGCGTTTCTTCGGTGCGGCGCGCAACGTCGAAGAGGGCGGCAGCCTGACCATCATCGCCACCGCGCTGATCGATACCGGCTCCAAGATGGATGAAGTCATCTACGAAGAGTTCAAGGGTACCGGCAACATGGAACTGCACCTCTCGCGCAAGATTGCCGAGAAGCGCGTCTACCCGGCCATCGACATCACCCGTTCCGGCACCCGCAAGGAAGAGCTGCTGACCGCCCCGGACGAGCTGCAGAAGATGTGGATCCTGCGCAAGATCATTCACCCCATGGGCGAGATCGACAGTATCGAGTTCCTCATCGACAAGCTGGCTGCGACCAAGACCAACGACGAGTTCTTCGACTCCATGAAGCGTCAACAGAAGTAACAGTCTCTTCAATGACAAAACCGCGGCCCAGGTCGCGGTTTTTGTTTATCTATTTCACGGCTGGCTTAGTAGTATGAAGCCTCGATGTCACAAGGAAAGGGACGTCATGAAGCTGGTGTTGTTCATATGGATGGGTTGGTTGTGGCTGGCGGCCCCGGTGCATGCCGACTCCCCGCCGCAATTGCAGGCTCCCCTGGTGGCGGACGAGGGACTGGAGGGGCATCGGGCGTACCTGGACGGCCGCATGGCGCTCGGACAGTTTGATGCCATGGACTCGTTGCTCGAGACCCTGTCGGTGGGGCAGCGGGAGTTCCTGTTGTTCCAGTTGCTGGGTGAGCTCAAGTCATCGGGCGCACCGAGCCCGGCGCTGCTGGCCTGGGTACGGGCACAAGCGGCCAAGGCGCCACAATGGCTGGTGGAAGGGAAGGTGGACGGTTTCCTGGTGCAGCTACCCGCCTATGACTTCCCCGCCGAGGCCCGGCTGGTGCTGAGCCACTGGCAGCAGCTGGCCTGGCAGGACAACTATCGCCAGTTGCTGGAGCAGGATCGCTTCGACTTCAAGCAGGTCTACTACAGCCGCAATCCCGAGCTGGCACAGCAGCAGCAGGCCCTGCTGGCGGTGCTCGATCGGCAGCCGGTATCCGTGCTGCGCCGGGAGGCGCAGCGGCTTGCCGCCCTCAATCTCTTCCTGCCGGACAACCAGTTGCTGCTGCACTTCATCGAACAGACCGGGGAGACGGCACTCTACCTCAAGCTGTGGCGTCAGCCAGTGGATCACGATAGCCTGACTGCGCTACACACCATTTCCCGCTTTTATTCAGGTCAGGAGGCGAGCGATCTGCTGATCGCCGCCAGCCAGAACAGCCGCCTGATGGTCCCCGCCCTGCACCAGCTCAGCCGCCTCTCCCCCTTGCCGGACGGGGCCCAGCAGTTCCTCCTGGCCGAACTCGGCAAGCACCAGTATGGCGGGCTGGTGGCCGGCCTGTTGTTGCAGATGGACGAGCCCAGGCTCCTGGGTCAATTGGCAAACCGGCTGACGCTTCAGGAGCGGCGACACGCCTCGTCCGTCATGAGGTCCGATACGGGTACACCGGATACGCCGCCAGGGTTATAATGCGGGACCACCTGATCCCGCTGGGGTACTTGCATGAAATACAAGGACTTGCGTGATTTTATCGCGCAGTTGGAACAAAACGGACAGCTCAGGCGCATCAGTCGCGAGATAGACCCCTATCTGGAGATGACCGAGATCAGCGACCGTACCCTGCGTGCGGGGGGCCCGGCTCTGCTGTTTGAGAATCCCAAGGGCTACACCATGCCGGTGTTGACCAACCTGTTCGGCACGCCGGACCGGGTTGCCATGGGCATGGGCCAGCCCAACGTCAGCGCCCTGCGCCAGGTGGGGACCTGGCTCTCCTATCTGAAAGAGCCGGAGCCGCCTCGCGGGCTCAAGGAGCTGATGGAGAAGCTGCCCATCTTCAAGCAGGTGCTCAACATGCCGACCAAGCGGCTCTCTTCGGCCCCCTGTCAGCAGGTGGTGCTGGAAGGGGACGCGGTGGATCTGGATCAGATCCCCATCCAGCACTGCTGGCCCGGGGATGTGGCGCCACTGGTCACCTGGGGTCTGACCATCACCCGCGGTCCCTACAAGAAGCGGCAGAACCTTGGCATCTATCGCCAGCAGAAAATCGGCAAGAACAAGCTGATCATGCGCTGGCTGGATCACCGGGGCGGCGCCATCGATTTTCGCGAGTGGCAGGAGGCCCACCCGGGCGAACGCTTCCCGGTGGCGGTGGCGCTGGGCGCCGATCCGGCGACCATCCTGGGCGCGGTGACGCCGGTGCCGGACAGCCTCTCCGAATACGCCTTTGCCGGTCTGCTGCGGGGCAGCCGTACCGAGGTGGTGAAGGCGCTGAGCTGCGATCTGGAAGTGCCCGCCAGCGCCGAGATCGTGCTGGAAGGCTATCTGGAGCCGGGGGAGATGGCCCCCGAAGGGCCTTACGGCGATCACACCGGCTACTACAACGAAGTGGACGAGTTCCCGGTCTTCACCATCACCCACATGACCATGCGCCGGGATGCCATCTACCACAGCACCTACACCGGCCGTCCGCCCGATGAGCCGGCGGTGCTCGGGGTGGCGCTCAACGAGGTGTTCGTGCCGCTGTTGCAGAAGCAGTTCCCCGAGATCGTGGATTTCTACCTGCCGCCGGAGGGGTGCTCCTACCGGATGGCGGTGGTGACCATCAAGAAGCGCTACCCCGGCCACGCCAAGCGGGTGATGCTGGGGGTCTGGTCCTTCCTGCGCCAGTTCATGTACACCAAGTTCGTGATCGTCTGCGATGACGACATCAACGCCCGGGACTGGAAGGACGTTATCTGGGCCATCACCACCCGGATGGATCCGGCCAGGGACACCACCCTGATCGAGCACACCCCCATCGACTACCTGGACTTCGCCTCGCCGGTCTCCGGGCTCGGCTCCAAGATGGGGCTGGATGCCACCAACAAGTGGCCGGGGGAGAGCAACCGGGAGTGGGGTCAGCCCATCGTCCAGGACGAGGCGGTAAAGCAGAAGATCGATGCCATCTGGGACGAGCTGAAGATCCTCGACTGAGGGATCCCGATGCGGCGCGGCCATTGTGACGCAAAAGTGCGGTATTGCCGTGCCGAATTGGGTATGCTCGACGGACCTGACCACCAACTGGTCGCCATAAAAACAGTGAAACCATGAGCGAAGCGGGCCGGGCAGGCCCCTCACAAGGACAAGAATGCAACGTATCAAGTGCCGCGTAGAGGAACTGCGCGAATATGTCGACACCATCTGGCACGTGGCGCTGGCGCCGCAGCAGGAGGTGAGCTTCAAGCCGGGCCAGTATCTGCTGGTGGTGATGAGCGATTCGGACAAGCGCCCCTTCTCCATCGCCAACTCGCCGACCCGCTCCGGCGTGCTGGAGCTGCAGATCGGTGCCACTCCCGAGAATGCCTATGCCGGTCAGGTGCTGGCCCGCATGCGCGAGCAGGGAGAGATCGAGGTCGAGCTGGCCGCCGGCAAGGCGTTCCTGCGCGACGAATCCCCCCGACCGCTGATCCTGATGGCGGGCGGTACCGGCTTCTCCTATGCCCGCGCCATCCTGGAATACCTGATCGGCAGCGGCAGCAAGCGTCCGGTGTTCCTCTACTGGGGGGTACGCCAGGCGCACTGGCTCTACGAGCTGGAGCAGATGCAGCAGTGGGAGCGCGACTACGCGCCGCTGACCTTCATTCCCGTGGTGCAGGAGCCCGAGAGCGACTGGACCGGCAGGACCGGGCTGGTGCACAAGGCCATCATGGATGACTTCGTCAGCCTGCATGACTACGACATCTATGTGGCGGGCCGCTTCGAGATGGCCGGTGCCGCGCGGGAAGAGTTCAAGGTGCTGGGCGCCGAGCCCGAGCGCATCTTCGGCGATGCCTACGAGTTTATCTGACCACGGCCGACCGCAGTGTGTCGATCTGCCCCCTTATCGTCTTGCGAGAGAAGGGGGGATGAGAAACTCGTTGTCCCCATAAAAACGACAAACCCCAGCCTGGCTGGGGTTTGTGCTATCTACGGCGGGTCACGCCGGATCATTCGCCCTTGGCAGCGAGCTGCTGCTCGAGCTGGGCCAGCTTGGCCTCGAGGGCGGTCAGCTTCTCCCGGGTGCGCAGCAGCACCTTGGTCTGCACGTCGAACTCCTCGCGGCTCACCAGATCCAGCTTGTTGAGCTGGGCCTGCAAGACCTGACGGGTCTTTTTCTCCACCTCTTCACCCATGCTGCGAATGCCGGGGGGCAGGGCGTTGTGTATCTGTTTGGCGATCTCTTCCAGTTTTTTCGGGTCGATCATGGGGGTCTCCTTAAGCAATGGCGCCATTCTACCGACAAATCGTCCCCTTTGCCGAGATCGGAGCGGCTTTTTGCGCCATGGATCCAGCAGGGCTCTGGTCGGGTCTGGTTGATGCACCCTGGCTGCTACCCTGTGACGCCGGGGATCAATTCCAATTCCTTGATGGTGTACACAAAAAATCAGATCAGATGACTGACCAGAGGCTTATTAATTGTTGCGTTGCTGTTAATATGATTCGGTCGGGTTTGAACCCTACCCCGTCAGGCTCATCATGGATAACAACATAAAAGAGATAAGGATATGAAGAAAAAGCTAATTTACGCGGCCGTCGTCAGTGCGCTGCTGAGCGGTTGTGGTGGCAGTGACGACAACACAGGCGATACCTCAAGCTATCTCGATTATCTGCTGAGCGGCTCCAATGCAGTCCGACCCAGCGCCCTGGCAGCCCGTGCGACCGACGGTACCCTGAAATTCTCCACGGAAACGGCGGATCTCTCCAACCCGGTGTCCGCCCTCTCCACCCTGGATGGCTGGTCGACTACCCAGGCGATCCAGATAGTGCCGGTGACGGCCTCCGGCATCCAGGTCAAGGCGCCGGCCGCTGCTGAATTCGCAGCCTCCGTGGCACCCCTCTACCTGATGGAGCTGGAGTTTGACAGTGCGGCCCTGCGTCCGAGCGGCGTGAAAAAGGTGCTGACCTACGGGGTGGACTTCGTGGTGGCCGAGACGACCGGCAAGCTGAATCTGGTGCCGCTCAAGCCTCTCAACCCCTCTTCCTACTACATGATAGTGGCGACTGATACCCTCAGAGACAGCACGGGTGCCCCCCTGCGACCGGGTAGCGACTACAGCAACTACAAGACCAGCACCGGCAGCAACGCCCAGGAGCAGACCATCAGCGGCCTGATTGCGCTGCAGGAAGGGCTGTTCAAGGCTGCCACCGGCATCACCAGCGATCACGTGATCTTCTCCGACTGGTTCGGCACCCAGTCCGGCGCCGACGTGCTGGTGGCGGTGAAAGGGGCGGCCGCATCCGTGCTCAAGAGCCCGACCCTGGACGCCGCCGCCCTGTGGAAGCAGGACGCCCTGGGCAATACCAGCCTGCCTGGCACCTATACCCTGTCGGTGAGCGGCGGCAGCCCCTTCCTGACCCAGCTGGACGCCGAGAACTTCCTGCCCCAGGAGCAGAAGGATGCGATTGCCGCCGCTTTTGGTGACGGCACTCCACTCCACAATCTGGCCTTGGGTACCACCGTCTACAGCGGCACCGTCAAGCTGCCCTACTTCCTCTCCTCCCCGGCTACCGCCGGCTCCTGGGACAAGGCGAAGACCCAGTCCTGGCACGGTGCCATCCCCAGCCTCTACGCCATCGCGAACGCCCTGAAGGCCCAGGATGCCGAAGTGATCGGCGGCCTGGTGGGGGCGGGTGTGGATCCGGCCCTGCTGGGCGAACTCATCGCCGATCCGAGCCGTCAGGCCGAGCTGCTGGCGGAGGCGAGCAAGCTGATCGGGGTGACCCTCACCTCCGGCGGCAAGGCGCTGGATCCCGAGATGAATATCGGGCGCTTCAACCCGCTGCCGGCACTGGAAGAGGTGCAGTCCGTCCCGATGCGGATCTTCGCCGCCGCACCGCTGGCGAACATCACCGACGTGATCATCTATCAGCACGGCGTCACCTCCGTGAAGGAGAACGCCTACGCCCTGGCCCTTGGCCAGATTGGTGCCGGTGCCCAGGCGAGCAAGAACGTGGCCGTGGTGGTGATCGATCATCCCCTGCATGGTGAACGCGGCTTCGCCCTGACCGGCAGCATGGACTCGGTGACCACCTCCGACAACCCGACTCCCTACCTGAACCTGAGCTACCTGACCGTGGCCCGTGACAACCTGAAACAGAGCGTGGCGGATCTGCTGGGCCTGCGTCTGGCAGTGGGGCTGGCCAATGCCAAGGGCGCCATCGGCACCGCAGGCAGCCTCAAGGTGCACTTCCTGGGTCACTCCCTGGGTGCCATCGCGGGGGCCAACCTGCTGGCGGTGGCCAACCATTCTGTTGGCAACCCGACGGCAGACGCCCTGTTCAAGTTCGACACTGGCGGCCTGGCCATGCCGGGTGGCGGCATAGCGCCGCTGCTGCTGAACTCGCCGACCTTCGGTCCGACCATCCAGATGAGCGTGCTGACCGCTGGCAGTGCAGCCCTGAAGGCAGCCTTCACCGCCTACGCCCCGAACTGCAAGACGGCAGTGCCGACCTGCTTCGTCAACGAGTTCCTGCCGAGCCAGGATGCGGCCACCCAGGCCACGGCGGCCAGTACCCTGCAGAGCTACAGCTTCGCGGCGCAGTCGGTGCTGGATTCGGCCGACCCCATCAACCTGGGGAGCGGTATCGCGGCGGACTTCCCGCTGTTTGCCACCGAAATCGTCGGCGACGGCGCCCTGAGCCTGTCGGATCGAGTGATCCCGAACAGCATCGCCACCGCCCCGCTGGGTGGCACCGAGCCGCTGTTCAAGGTCCTGGCCCTGCAACCGCTGACCGCCACCGGCGCCGCCAACCACAGAGCGGCCCGCTTCGTGGCCGGGGGGCACAGCTCGCTGCTGGCACCGGACGAGAACTTCGATCCGACCGGCGCCGTCACCACCGAGATGCAGACCCAGTTCGGCAGCTTCTTCGCAAGTGGCGGTACCGCGGTCAAGGTGACCGACGCCAGCCTGCTCAAGCAGTAAGCCGGCCGACCAATAAAAACGCCGCCCCTTGGGGCGGCGTTTTTTTATGGCAAATCGGCTCAGGCTGGCCTGTGGCGCCTGTCCAGCCAGCCCTGGGCAAGGCCGATCAGCAGGCCCGCCAGGTGAGCCATGTTGGTGGTCGCTTTGGTTGCCGAGCCGTTGCCGGCAACCAGGCCTCACTCCGGCCTGTGGTGCCTGTCCAGCCAGCCTTGGGCAAGACCGACCAGCAGGCCGACCAAATGGGCCATGTTGGCGGTGGGGGTGCCGAGCATGTCCAGGAAGCCGAGCACCAGCCAGACCAGCATGAAGCCCATCAGGGCTGGCGGCATGGCGAGGCCGCAATCCGGTTGCAGCCTGGTTCGCAGCCAGCTGTAGCCGAGCAGGGCATAGACCACCCCGGAGAGGCCGCCAAAGCGCGGGCCGCTGGCAAAGAACTCGGCGATATTGGGCAGGGCAGCCCCGACGATGAGCAGGATGAACAGCTTGCCGCTGCCGAGGCGCTGCTCTATCTGGCCACCGAGATACCACCACCACAACAGGTTGAACACCAGGTGCAGCACCGAGAAGTGGATGAAGGCCGGGGTGACGTAGCGCCAGGCCTGCCAGTCGGTGAACTGGGCCAGGGTGGGGTGGAAGGCGAGCTCGTCGAAGATGGGCAGGCCGATGGCATCCAGAGCGTAGATGGCCAGGCAGGCGATGATGACCACCAGGGTCAGAGGGCCCGCCTGGTGGAGGAAATCGGTGACCGGATCCGTCATCCCCTTGCTGTAGTCGATCCGGGCATCGGCATGGCCGGACTGCCAGGAGGCCTCCATGTAGCGGGGGTGATTGGGTTCGCTCAGGAAGCGTTTGACCTCCTGCTGGGCCTGGGCGAGGCGCCGTTCATCCGCCAGCCAGACCGAGACGCCGAGCTCGGACTGGGTCAGCTCGCACGGAATGCCCAGGGTAGCGAGATAATCCACCAGCGCCTGGGCCATGCGGGCGTCGCCCAGCACCAGCAGCTGGATCATGCCGGTGGAGGAGGAGCGACCCGCCTCTGTCATGCGTCCCCCGCCTGGATGGGGAACTCCCTGCGCCAGGCCTCGAAACCGCCATCCAGGCTATAGACCTCGTCATAGCCCTGTTGCAGCAGGTACTGGGCTGCCCCCTGGCTGCTGTTGCCGTGATAGCACATCACGATGACAGGGGTATCGAAGTCCACCTCGTTCATAAAGCGAACCAGGGTGCCGTTGGTGAGGTGGAAGGCGCCGACCGCGTGGGCCGTCTCGAAGGATTGGGGATCGCGAATGTCCACGAGACGGGCTTCGCCTGCGCTCAGCTTCTGGTGGGCATCATGGGCGCTGATATGGGCAAACTGGTCCATTGAGATGTCCTGAAAATGGAGGGTTGAAGGGCAGTTTACCGCAAGCGGCGGTTTGCGCTAAGTGTGCAATGGGGGCGGCATCCAGGGGATCGCAATTTTCTTCAATATCGGGCCGCCGGGGCCGGGTAGGCTCGGACTTCCCTCAATTGAACGAGCATCATCCATGGAATTCAGTCTGCTGTTATCCATGGCCGGGTTTGCCCTGGCCATGTCCATCTCCCCGGGGCCGGTCAATCTGGTCGCCCTTGGCACCGGCGCCCGGTACGGTTTCACGGCCAGCCTGCGCCACGTGGTGGGGGCCACCCTCGGCTTCATCCTGCTGCTCCTGCTGATGGGGCTGGGTCTTGGCGGCGCTCTGTCCCGCTGGCCTGTGGCGCTGGGGGCCATTCACTGGGGCGGCGTGCTCTTTCTCGGCTGGATGGCCTGGCAGTTGCTGGTGGACAGCGGCGAGGTGGAGGAAGTGGAGGGCGTGCCCCCCGCCTTCTGGTACGGGGCCTTGATGCAGTGGCTGAATCCCAAGGCCTGGCTCGCCGCCAGCATGGGGATGGGAGCCTATGGGATCGCGGGCGGCATGCGCCAGATCGCCCTCTTTACCGGCATCTATCTGGTGATCTGCCTCGGCTCCATCGCCTGTTGGGCCTATGCGGGCAGCCGATTGCAGGGGTGGCTGGTCTCTCCTCGCCGGTTGCGCTGGTTCAATCGGGCCATGGCGCTCTTGCTGCTGCTCAGCGCCGCCTATCTGGTGCGCTCGTCCTGAGGGGCGAGCTGCGCTCTGTACTGGCCCGGGGTGGCGGCCACCCGGCGTTTGAACTGGCGCTGGAAGTGGGCCTGATCGGCAAAACCGCTGGCAAGGGCCACTTCCGCCAGGGGCTGCCCCTGGCGCAGCAGGGTGCGGGCGTGGCGAATGCGCTGATCGAGCAGGTAGGAATGGGGCGTCATGCCGTAGTGGCGGCTGAAGGCGCGCACGAAGTGGGAAGGGGTCAGCCCGGCCACCGCACTCAGCTGTGCCAGGGTGAGGGCGCAGGCACTCTCGTCCTGCATCAGCTCGGCGGCTCGCTGCAGGTGCTGGGGAGGGCGGTCATCCCACTTGGCCGGGGTGAGCCTGGCCAGAAGCTGGCGGCTGAAGAGGTGGCAGGCCACTTCGCGAGCCAGGGGATCCGGCTCCTCCACCAGTTGCCGATGAAGCCGGCAGAGCCCCTGGTAGAGCAGGGGATCCCGGCTTGCGGTCATGTCGAAGGGGCGAAACGCGTTGCCGAGCCCGGCCTCCTCCTGCTGGCGCTGCAACCAGAGGTTGTCGATGTAGAACATCAGATAGGACCAGGGCTGGTCCGCGACGGGATTGCAGGCGTGCACCTCTTCCGGGTTCATCAGCACCAGGCTGCCGCGGCCGACCTCTTGCAGGCTGCGCTGGTTGAGGTAGTGGCTGTGGCCGCCGGTGATGGCGCCGATGGAGAAGTGGGGGTGGCTGTGCTTGTCGTAGCAGACGCGCCGGCCATCCTGCACCGCCCGCGCCTCGATGAAGGGCAGGGCGGGATCGTGCCAGAAGTGGTGCTGATCCTGTGTCGCCCGCGCTCGGCTCACGATGTGCTCCTCGGCGGGGGGCTGTTCCCCTGCCGGGCTCGGGGAGCGCGGCAGGGGAAGGGTGACGATGGTTGCTGCATCCTCAGCCGCCGAGATAGGCCTGGCGGACGGCGGGGTTGGCCAACAGGGCCTCTCCCGTGTCTTGCAGCACCACCCGGCCGTTCTCCAGCACATAGCCGCGATCCGCCAGCTTGAGCGCCTGGTTCGCGTTCTGCTCCACCAGGAAGATGGTCATCCCCTTCTGGCGCAGTTGCTCTATGGTGTCGAAGATCTGCTGGATGACGATGGGCGCGAGTCCCAGGGAGGGTTCATCCAGCAGCAGCAGGCGCGGCTTGCTCATCAGGGCGCGGCCGATGGCCAGCATCTGCTGCTCGCCGCCGGACATGGTGCCTGCCCGCTGCTCCAGCCGCTCGTGCAGGCGGGGGAACAGGGTAAATATCTGATCCAGCAGGCCGCGCTGCTCCGCCTTGTCGACGAAGAAGGCCCCCATCAGCAGGTTCTCCTCCACCGTGAGGCGGGCGAAGATGCGGCGCCCCTCCGGCACCACGGCGATGTCCTTGCGCATGATGCGGGCGGTGGTGAGAGAGTCTATCTGCTCCCCCTCGAACCAGATGGAACCGCTGCTGGGCTTGGGCTCGCCACACAGGGTCATCAGCAGAGTGGTCTTGCCGGCGCCGTTGGCGCCGATCAGGGTGACGATTTCCCCCTCTTTCACCTCGACGCTGACGTCGTGCAGCGCCTGAATTTTGCCGTAGTGGGTCGATACGTTGCGAAGTTCTAACATCTTTTTGTCCTTACGACTCGCCCAGATAGGCCTTGATCACCGCCGGATTGCTGCGGATTTCGTCCGGTTTGCCGTGGGCCAGCGGGGTGCCCTGGTTGACCACGAAGATGCGGTTGGAGATCTCCATCACCAGCTTCATGTCGTGCTCGATCAGCAGCACCGAGACCCCGAACTCGTCCCTCAGGTTGGAGATGAGCTCGTTGAGCTCGTCGGTCTCCTTGGGGTTGAGACCTGCGGCCGGTTCATCCAGCATCAGCAGCTCGGGCCGGGTCGCCATGCAGCGGGCGATCTCGAGGCGGCGCTGCTGGCCGTAAGCCAGGTTGCCCGCGGCGCGGTTGGCGAGATCCTTGAGGCCCACCTTTTCCAGCCAGAAGGCGGACTGCTCCAGCCCCTCTTTCTCGGCACGGCGGAAGGAGGGGGTCTTGAACAGGCCGGCGATGAATCCGGTATTGAGATGCCTGTGCTGGGCCACCAGCAGGTTTTCTACCGCTGTCATTTCCTTGAACAGGCGCACGTGCTGGAAAGTCCGCACTATGCCCTTGCGGGCGATGAGGTGGCCGGGCAACCCCTGGATCTCCTCACCCTTGTAGCGAATGACACCGCCACTCGGGCGATAGAAGCCGGTCAGGCAGTTGAAGATGGTGGTCTTGCCCGCCCCGTTGGGGCCGATGATGGAGATCACCTCCCCCTTTTCCACATCCAGCTTGACGCCGTTGACCGCGAGCAGGCCGCCAAAGCGCATCGACAGATCTGAGACATCCAACAATGGTTGATTGTTGCTCATTTACGCAGCTCCATATGGGGTCGACTCATGGGCAGCAGTCCCTGCGGCCGCCAGATCATCATGAATACCATCAAGAGACCGAACATCAGCATGCGATATTCGTTGAACTCGCGGGCGAGCTCCGGCAGCACCGTCATCACGATGGCCGCCAGCACCACCCCGATCTGGGATCCCATGCCCCCCAGCACCACAATCGCAAGGACGATGGCCGACTCGATGAAGACGAAGGATTCCGGGCTGATGAAGCCCTGGCGCGAGGCGAAGAAGCTGCCGGCAAAGCCCGCGAAGCAGGCGCCTATGGTGAAGGCGGTCAGCTTGATGATGGTGGGGTTGAGCCCCAGGGACTTGCAGGCGATCTCGTCTTCCCGCAGCGCCTCCCAGGCACGGCCGAGCGGCATGCGCAGCAGGCGGTTGATGACGAACAGGGTCGCCACTACCAGCACCAAGGCCATCAGGTAGAGGAAGATCACCTTGTGGTTGGCGTTGTAGGCGATGCCGAAGAAGTCGTGGAAGGTGCCAAAGCCCCCATCCTTGACGGTGCGGTTGAACTCGAGCCCCCCCAGAGTCGGTTTCGGAATGCCGGAGATCCCGTTCGGACCGCCGGTCAGGGTGGTCATGTTGTTGAGCAGGATGCGGATGATCTCGCCAAAGCCCAGGGTGACGATGGCCAGGTAGTCCCCCCGCAGCCGCAGCACCGGGAACCCGAGCAGGAAGCCGAAGGTGGCCGCCAGCAGACCGGCGATGGGCAGACACTCCCAGAAGCTCAGACCGAAGTAGGTGTTGAGCAGGGCGTAGCTGTAGGCGCCGACCGCATAGAAGCCGACGTAGCCGAGGTCGAGCAGACCGGCGAGGCCCACCACCACGTTCAGTCCCAGCCCCAGCATGATGTAAATCAGGGTGAGGGTGGCCAGATCGATGGCGCCGCGGGAGGCCATGAAGGGCCAGCTCACCGCAAACAGCAGCACCAGCACGGCGGTCAGGTTATAGAGCTTGGGGGCCTCTTCGGGGCTTGGCAGCACCAGCTTGGTGAAGCCGACGGAGAAGCCGCTGATGGAGGCCTGGAACAGCCGGCTTATCTGGCCGCGCAGCATCTGGAACCAGAAAACGATGGTGGCGCCCCCCAGCAGCCAGGCCAGCGATACATCGAGGCGGCTCACCACCAGCAGGCGGGAGCCATCGGTCTCCAGCTTGAAGCCGAGCAGCCAGAAGGAGAGCACCAGCAGCACCAGGCTGGCGATGCAGGCATGGATAAATTGACGTTTCATCAGACTTTCTCCACTTCCGGACGGCCGAGAATGCCAGTGATGGTCATGAACAGCAGCACGAGGGCATGCATAGATTGGTTTTTCATACCTTCTCGACCTCCGGACGACCCAGGATGCCGGTGGGCATGAAGAGCAACACGAAGATGAGCAGGGCAAAGGCCATCACATCCTTGTACTCGGTGCTGAGATAGCCCGCGGTGAGCGCTTCCACGACGCCGAGCAGCAGGCCGCCCAGTACGGCACCGGGAATGCTGCCGATGCCGCCCAATACCGCAGCGGTGAAGGCCTTCAAGCCCGCCATGAAGCCGAGATAGGGGTTGATGACACCGTAGTACATGCCGAGCAGCACCCCCGCGACGGCGGCCAGGGCGGCCCCCAGCACGAAGGTGATGGAGATGACCACGTGGGTGTCTATCCCTAGCAGGTTGGCCATCTTGATGTCTTCGGAACAGGCACGGCAGGCACGCCCCATGCGGGAGCGGCCGATGAACTGGGTCAACGCCAGCATGGTGATGAAGGTCACCACGAAGATGATGAGCTGCATGTAGGAGAGGCTGGCCTGGAAGCCATCCTCGCCGCCGAGGGTCCAGCCCCCGGAGATCAGAGTGGGCATGGCGATGTCACGCGAGCCCTGGGCCATCCGCATCATGTTCTGCAGGAAGATCGACATGCCGATGGCGGAGATGAGGGGGATCAGGCGGTTGCCGCCCCGCAGTGGACGATAGGCCACCCGTTCTATGGACCAGCCATAGCTGCCGGTGATGATGATGCTGACCAGGAAGGCGCCCCCCAGCAGCAGCACGGTGCTGTCGATGCCCATCATCATGAGCCCGGCCATCACCATGAAGGCGACATAGGAGCCGATCATGTAGACCTCGCCGTGGGCGAAGTTGATCATGCCGATGATGCCGTAGACCATGGTGTAGCCGATGGCGATCAACGCATAGGTGCTGCCTATGGTCAATCCGTTCAGCAACTGCTGAACCAGATAAAGAAGGTGTTCGGACATACCGCGTTCCCTGTGTACTTGCCCGCAAAGAAAGGAGGGGTGACTCACGTCACCCCGACCGGCAGATTATTTGAGTTGAGTGGAGGTACCGTCGGCGTGCCACTGGAACACACCGAATTCGAAGCCTTTGAGGTCACCGTTCGGTGCCCAGGTCAGGGGGCCCATGACGGTGTCGATCGGTGCGGCCTTGATGGCGGCAGCGACGGCAGCCGGATCATCCTCGCCCGCCTTGGCGATACCGGCCGCCAGGGCCTGCATGGCGGCATAGGTGGTCCAGACGAACGGACCGGAGGAGTCCTGACCCTTGGCCTTGAACGCTTCTACGATGGGGGCGTTGGCCGGCACCAGGTCATATTTGTTCGGCAGGGTCACCAGCAGGCCTTCGGAAGCCGGGCCGCCGATGGCGGAGATGTCCTTGTTGCCCACGCCTTCCGGACCCATGAACTTGGCCTTCAGACCCTTCTCGCCAGCCTGGCGCAGGATCAGACCCAGCTCCGGGTGGTAGCCGCCGTAGTAGACGAAGTCGACGTTCTCTTTTTGCAGCTTGGCGATCAGGGCGGAGAAGTCCTTGTCGCCGGCGGTGATGCCCTCATAGGCAACGACCTTGACGCCTGCCTTGTCCAGCGCGGCTTTCACGCTGGAGGCGATGCCTTCGCCGTACTGTTTCTTGTCGTGGATGACGGCCACGCGCTGGGGTTTGACCTGCTCGATGATGTACTTGGCGGCGGTCGGGCCCTGGTCGCTGTCCAGACCTATGGTACGCAGGGTCAGCTGGTAACCGCGCTCGGTGATCTTGGGGTTGGTGGAGGCGGGGGTGACCATCAGTACCCCTTCATCTTCATAGATGTCGGAGGCGGGCAGGGTGTTGTCGGAGCAGAGGTGGCCGACCACGAACTTGACGCCGTCGTTGATCACCTTGTTGGCGATGGCCACAGCCTGCTTGGGATCGCAGGCATCGTCATAGATGACGGCTTCGATCTGCTTGCCCTTGATGCCGCCCGCCTTGTTGATCTGCTCGACCGCCATCTTGCCGCCGGTGAACTGCATGTCACCGTACTGGGCGACCGGGCCGGTCAGGGGGCCGGCGATGCCGATCTTGATGGTATCGGCCGCATTGGCCATGGAAACTGATCCAAACAGAGCCAAAGAAACCGCTGCTCTGACTGCCATTTTGCTGAAGTTATGCATTGATTCGTCCCTTAATCAGTGAATTGTTTCATTTTATGCACGTCATTCCGAGCCTGTGTCCCGCCAGCCCGGCGATAGATAAGGTTCTATCATTCCTCGCCGGGCAATAACAAGATGTTAAAGATACTAACCGGAGCAGGCGCGAGAGGGGTTTTGTGAAACTAACGCGCAGTTTATTGCTGTTTATTGGAGTTTAATGTTGTCAAGGTGGTGCAACATACAGATAACAAATTGTCATGGTGACAATTTCCAGAGTAAAAAACTGACGATATTTCATTCTGCGTCCGCTCTCATTTTGACCAAAATCCGTTTGCGCAAAAAGAAATGACCGCATAGATTAGCCAGCATTGATAATTCATTGGCAGCGCCCGTTAAAACCAAGCCTTTATTCGGGAAATCTGCTACTGTTCCGCCTTTGTTATTCAGGAGACAGAGATGGCAACTATCAAGGATGTCGCCTCGCGCGCAGGCGTATCCATCTCCACCGTCTCACATGTACTCAATCACACCCGTCGGGTCAGCGAAGACGCAACCCAGAAAGTGCTTGAGGCGGTGGCAGAGCTGAACTACGCGCCCAACTCGGTGGCGCGCAGTCTCAAGATCAATTCGACCAAGACCATTGGCATGCTGGTGACCACCAGTGCCAACCCCTTCTTCGCGGAAGTGGTACAGGGGGTGGAAGCCTACTGCTTCGAGCAGGGTTACAGCCTGATCCTGTGCAACACCGAGAACCAGCCGCCACGCCAGCAGCACTATCTGCGCATGCTGATGGAAAAGCGGGTGGACGGTCTGCTGGTGCTGGGGACCGATATCGACACCCAGTTCAGGGACATGCTGCGCATCCACAAGAAGGTGCCGCAGGTGGTGCTGGACTGGGGCAACGAGTGCGATTTCGCCAACGTGATCAACGACAACGCCCGCATCGGCGCGCGTCTGGCGGTGCGCCATCTGCTGGAGCAGGGCCATACCGACATCGTCTGCATCACCGGCCATCTCGCCAAGCCGACCACCCAGCAGCGGCTGGACGGGGTGCGCGATGCCCTGGCTGAACAGGGGATGACCCTGAAAGAAGAGCAGATCTTCGAAGGGGACTACGAGAGCCAGAGCGGCTTCGATGCCATGCAGCGCATCCTGGCCCTCACCCCTCGCCCGACTGCGGTCTTTGCCTTCGACGATCCCATGGCCATCGGTGCCATCTGCGCCGCCTGGGAGGCCGGGGTCAAGGTGCCGGACGATATCTCCATGATCGGCTATGACGACGTGGAGATGGCGCGCTTCTCCAGCCCGCCGCTCACCACCATCCGCCACCCCAAGGCCGAGCTCGGTCTGCTGGCGGTGCAGCAACTGGTGAGCCGGATCCGCAACAAGGAGCTGGAAGTGGAGTCCATGACGGTGCAGCCCGAGCTCATCGTCCGCCGCTCGGTCAAGTCCCTGCGCTGACGGCGCCACGGGTGCCATGAACTAGAAACCCCCTCGCCAGCGAGGGGGTTTCTGTTTTTGGGCCCCTCTCGTATCTGGGGCGTCAGGCCTTGAGGCCGAGCCGCCTGGCGAGGCGGTGCAGGTTGCCGCCATCCAGATCCAGCGCCCGGGCGGTGGCGGCCCAGTTGCCGTCATGGGCGGTCAGGGTCTGCTCGATGAGCTGGCGCTGGAACAGATCGGTGGCGGCGCGAAGGCCGAGGCCGACAATGGCCGGAGAGGCGGGCTGGCTGACGGTGTCGGCGGGCAGGGATGAGCCCGTCGTCCCCAGGTTGAAGTGGTGGGGTTCCAGGGTCGGCGAGGGGCTGCCCTGCTCGGCCCTGGCCAGCACGGCGGCGCGGTGGATGGCGTGCTCCAGCTCGCGCACGTTGCCGGGCCAGTCGTGACGCTCGAGCAGTTGCAGCGCCTGTGGCTGGATACGCAGCTGCTCCAGCCCCAGGCCGAGCCGGCAGCGCTCGCAAAAGTAACCGGCCAGCAGGGGAATGTCGCCCGGGCGTTCCCGCAGTGCCGGGGCGTGGATCGGGAACACGCTCAGCCGGTGGTAGAGGTCGGCCCGAAACTGCCCCTCGACCACCGCCTGTTTCAGATCCCGGTTGGTGGCCGCCAGGATGCGCACATTCACCTTGAGCGGGGTGTCGTCACCGATCCGCTGCAGATCCCCGTATTGCAGCACCCGCAGCAGCTTGGCCTGCAGTGCCAGGGAGAGCTCCCCTATCTCGTCGAGAAACAGAGTGCCCTTGTCCGCGAGCTCAAACTTGCCCGCCCGGTTGTGGATGGCGCCGGTAAAGGCCCCCTTCACGTGGCCGAACAGCTCGCTCTCGGCCACGGATTCGGGCAGGGCGGCGCAGTTGAGGTAGACCAGGGGGGTATGGGCGCGGGGCGAGCCGCCATGCACCGCCTTGGCGATCAGCTCCTTGCCGACCCCGGTCTCCCCCAAAATCAGCACGTTCAGCTCCGAGCTGGCCACCACGTCTATCTCGTGGCGCAACCGGGCCATGGCGGGGGAGTGGCCTATCATCTCCGGCTGCTCAGGGCCGGGCCGGGTGCCGGGGACCAGGGGCTCGCTGCTTTGGCGGGCGAGCCGCTCCAGCAGCAGCGCGTTGTCGAGGGCGGCGGCGGCCAGGGCCCCCACCAGACGCAGCTCCTCGTCGCTGATGCCGTCGAACTGGGCCGGGTTCATGCCGTCTATGGTCAGGGCGCCGATGAGGGTCTGATCCGAGAAGAGCGGCAGGCCGACGCAGGCGTGCACCTTGAAGTCGTCGTGATCCGGCAGCAGGCCGTCATAGGGGTCGGGCAGGGCGCTGTCGGCAGGGAAGCGCACCACATCCCCGGCGCGGGCGATGGCCTCGAGGCGCGGGTGATCCTTGAGGGCGAAGCGGCGACCCAGCACGTCCTGCATCAGGCCGTCGATGGCCAGCGGGATGAACTGGCCCCCCTCGTAGCGCAGCAGGGCCGAGGCATCCGAGTTCAGCAGGCTGCGAACGCTCTGGATCAGGCGGTGGAAGCGGTCCTGATGAGAGATGCCGAGTTGCAGGTCGAGGGCGATGCGCGCCAGGCTGTCGGTCGAGATCACGATAATTGTCCAAATGACAGTGTATTTGTGATTTTGACTATAAAGGTGTGGTGTCTTAATGACAACGAGTGATATACGAAGCCATTAAAAACAATGGGTTACAAGTTGGCATGTCCGCTGCAATAGCTGGTTCAGTTGAACATCCACTATTGCATCCGAGGAACTGCCTGATGAGCATTCACGTCAAGAACAACATTCACTGGGTCGGCCAACGGGACTGGGAGGTACGCGACTTCCACGGCACCGAGTACAAGACCCACAAGGGCACCAGCTACAACAGCTACCTCATCCGCGAAGGGAAGAATGTGCTGATCGATACCGTCGATCACAAGTTCAGCCGTGAGTTCGTGCAGAACCTGGCGGCCGAGATCGATCTCGCTTCCATCGACTACGTGGTGATCAACCACGCCGAGGAGGATCACGCCGGCGCCCTGACCGAGCTGATGGCCCGTATCCCAGGCACCCCCATCTATTGCACCCACAACGCCATCGACTCCATCACCGGCCATCATCACCACCCGGAGTGGAACTTCCACCCGGTCAAGACCGGTGACAGCCTGGACATCGGCAACGGCAAGCAGCTGGTGTTCATCGAGACCCCCATGCTGCACTGGCCCGACAGCATGATGACCTACATGACCGAGGATGCGGTGCTGTTCTCCAACGACGCCTTCGGCCAGCACTACTGCGACGAGCACCTGTTCAACGACGAGGTGGATCAGAGCGAGCTGATGGAGCAGTGCCAGCGCTACTACGCCAACATCCTTACCCCCTTCAGCCCGCTGGTGACCGCCAAGATCAAGGAGGTGCTCGGCTTCAACCTGCCGGTGAGCATGGTGGCCACCTCCCACGGCATCGTCTGGCGCGAGGACCCCACCCAGATCATCCTGAAATACCTGGAGTGGGCCGACCACTATCAGGAAGACCGCATCACCTTGTTCTACGACTCCATGTCCAACAACACCCGCATGATGGCCGACGCCATCGCCCAGGGCATCCACGAGGTGGACCCCGGCGTGGCGGTGAAGATCTACAACGTGGCCCGCCACGACAAGAACGAGATCCTGACCCAGGTGTTCCGCTCCAAGGGGATACTGGTGGGCTCCTCCACCATGAACAACGTCATGATGCCCAAGGTGGCGGGCATGCTCGAAGAGATCACCGGCCTGCGTTTTCGCAACAAGCGCGCCTCGGCGTTCGGCAGCTACGGCTGGACCGGCGGTGCGGTGGACCGGATCCAGACTCGCCTGATGGATGCAGGTTTCGACATCAGCCTCTCCCTCAAGGCCAAGTGGCGCCCGGATGGTTCGGCGCTGGCCGAATGCCGCGAGCATGGCCGCCAGCTCGCCCGTCAGTGGGCGCTGCACCCCCTGGACGCACCCCGCCCGATCACCACGACTCAGGCAACCGTGACGCCCGTCCCCGCGATGCCTGCTGTTGAGCCGCAAACCGAAGCGGCTGCCGCCGAATGGGATGACGACCAGGCCATGCTCTGCACCGTCTGCCAGTGGGTTTACGACCCGGCCCAGGGCGAGCCGGATCAGCTGGTGGCGCCGGGCACCCCCTGGGCCCAGGTACCGGAGAGCTTCCTCTGCCCGGGTTGCGGCATCGGCAAGGAGGTATTCGAACCCTGCGCCGTGGAGGCCTGTGTATGAGCGCAGCAATTCAAACTGACGCTGGCATCAGCCGGGAGATAGTGGTGATCGGCAGCGGCTTCGCTGCCCAGCAGCTGGTCAAGAGCCTGCGCAAGCTGGACTGGGATCAGCCTATCCGCCTCATCACCGCCGACAGCGGCGACGAGTACAACAAGCCGGACTTGAGCCATGTGGTGAGCCGGGGCTGCGCCGCCGCAGCCATGACCCGTCTTAGCGGCAGCGACTTTGCCGAGCAGCAGCGCATCGCGCTGCTGCCCCACAGCCCGGTGCTCGGCATCGACCCTGTCCGGCGGTTGGTGCTGACCGAGCAGGGGGAATTCCCCTACGGCAAGCTGGTGCTGGCCACCGGGGCGAGCGCGGTGCGCCCCGATCTGCCGGGCAGCGAACACCTGGTCACCCTCAACAGCCAGCAGGAGTACGCCGCCATCGAGGCGCAACTGCGCCAGGCCCGCCGCATTCTGGTGCTGGGGGCGGGGCTCATCGGCTGCGAGCTGGCGATGGACATGGCGAGCGCAGGAAAAGAGGTGACGCTGGTGGACTTGGCGGGAAGCCCCTTAAGCGCCCTGCTGCCCGCCACCCTGACCGAGCCGCTGCAACAGGCGCTGCGCAGCCAGGGGGTCAGCCTGCAGTGCGGGACGGGTCTCGCCAGGATGGATGCCCAGCCGGGGGATGGCTGGCGCGTCACCCTGACCGACGGGCGCGTCAGTGCGCAGGATCTGGTGATCGCCGCGATCGGCCTGCGGCCGAATCTGGCCCTGGCCCGCGGGGCCGGGCTGGCAGTGGAGCGCGGTATCCTGGTCGACGATCGGCTGCAGACCAGCGACCCCCATATTTTCGCGCTGGGGGATTGCGTGCAGTGGCAGGGTCAGCTGCTCCCCTTCCTGCAACCCATAGTGCTGGGGGCCAATGCGCTGGCGCGCACCCTGCTCGGCACGCCGACCCTGCTGGCCCTGCCGCCCATGCTGGTGAAGGTGAAGACGCCGCGCTACCCGCTGCAACTGGCGGGTCGTACCCGGGGTGAAGATCTCGCCTGGCAGTGCCGCTGGAACAGCCACGGCATGGTGGCCGAGGCGCGCGGCGAAGATGGCGAGCTGTGCGGTTTCGTGGTGGGGGGCGACCAGATGAGTGCCGCCTTCCCGCTGCTGCGTCAGCTGCCCCGTTGATTCATTGATAACGTCAGGCCGGGCTGACCCGGCCATCTGAGGAGAACCGATATGGCCATGCAACTGATTCCGTCTCACTGGGTAGTGCGCCGCTCCACCCCCTTCTTCACCCGCCAGAACGTGCCCCAGGCCCTGCTCACCCACCACAACACTGCGGCCGGGGTGTTCGGCCAGCTCTGCGTGATGGAGGGGACCGTCACCTATCACGGCTTTGCCGACGAACAGGCCGAGGAGCCCGAGCTGAGCATGGTGATCCGGGCTGGGGAGTTTGCCACCAGCCCGCCCCAGTACTGGCACAGGGTCGAGCTGTCGGAGGATGCCCGCTTCAACATCCACTTCTGGGCCGAGCAGGCCGAATCCGACCAGCCGCTGTTCCACAGCCGCAAATAACGGGGTTTAAGGCTGAGGGGGCGGAGCGGGCAAATGCCCCCTCTGCCCATGCAGATCAAAATCATCAACTCAGATGTTGGTTATCCTGCCCCCTCGATTCGGATGAGCACTGTGAGGGAAGCATGAGCCTGTTGGAAGCCCTGACCATGACCTCGGGTCTGGTCTATCTGGTTCTGTTGTTGTGGCAGGGCCGCAGCGGTTGGGGTTGGACGCTCTCTCTGCTGTTGGCCGCCGCGCTCTGGCTGCTGGTGGCGGATTCGGTACTCTGGCTCGCACTGGGGCTGGTGGCCACGACCCTGGCGCTCTGGCTGCGCTACCGCCCCCTACTCATGCTGGCCCACATAGACAGTCAACGTCTCAGAACGGCCACCAGGCAGCTATTGCTGCTGTGTTGGGTGTTGGTGGCGGTTCAATATGTTGTTCATATCGGACAGTTGGGGCTGGGGATGACCCCCTGGCTGGTGCGCCCCGACGTGGTGGATGGTTTCCTGCCCATCGCAGGTGGTCTCGGGCTGCGGGCCTGGCTCGGGCAGGGGCTGACGGACCCCCACCATCCGGCGGCCACCGTCACCGTGCTGGTGCTCTCCCTGTCGGCCCTGCTGCTGGGTCGGGCGTTTTGTGCCTGGTTCTGCCCGCTCGGGTTGGTGGGGGAGTCGCTGCACGGCCTGCGCTCGCGCCTGTTGCCGGGGGAGTGGACCCCGCCGCGCTGGCTCGATGCCGTGTTGCGCGGCCAGAAGTTTCTGGTGCTCGGTTTTCTGCTCTTCATCATCTTGCTGGCGGTACCCGCCGCCGCCCTGCCCGGCTACCTTGCCAGCCCCTACCATCAGGCGGCGGACATGAAGATGGGGGCCTTCTTCTTCAACCTGACCCTGATCTCGGGCCTGTGCCTTGGCTGGGTGCTGCTGCTCACCGCCACCTTCCGGCAAGGGTTCTGTCGCTACCTCTGTCCCTATGGCGCCTGGATGGCCCTGCTCGGCCTGCTGACCCCGCTGCGCATTCGCCGTGACCCGGCCCGTTGCTTGCGAAGCCTGGGCCACGACTGCGACAAGTGCAGCCGGGCCTGCCCGTCTCGCATCCAGGTACACCAGCTTATCGCGGTGCGCAGTCTCGAGTGCACCAGCTGCCAGAGCTGCGTGGCCGCCTGCCCCAAGCGGGCTGATGCGCTGCACTTGGGCACCCAGGGGCGCCGGCTCGCCCCCCGCCAACTGCTGGGACTGCTCTGTCTGTTGCTGCTGGTGTTGCCGCTGCTCTCCTACGGCTTGCTGGATCTCTGGGTCAGCCAGACACCGATCCCTGACCGCTACGAGCTGTTGCAGCGGCTGCCCTGGTTGAGCCACTGAGGGGGGAAAGGGCAAAAGGTGGATGATGGGGGGATCTTTCGGATTGGCGATAAAAGCTGTATAAAAATCCCCCGCCAAATTGTTAGCGCCATCCCACTTTGCTCATATTGCAATTGATCATATAGCGCTCCCCACCATAATGGGTGCTGTTATTTGGCGTTGTTAATATCAATTGGATGAGCAACAACATGAATATCAAGGTCAGCTATCCCAAGTGGTTTACCCTGGACCATAAGATCGCGTTCTTCTTCCCGCTGTAATTCCCCGCGGCGGCGCGGCATGCCTGCCATGTCACGAGCCCGCCTCCATTCCTGAACTGAAATAGCTGCACCCGTCTTCGCCTGTTTATTCTGGCGAGGCGATGTCGTGCACCTATTTACCAATATTTCCCACCTGCCGGACATTCTATTTTCGGCGGGGGAAGAGACTCATTCTGAATATTTAAATCTGGGGTGTTTATATTATGGAAAACTTCAAGCATCTGCCCGAACCCTTCCGTATTCGTGTCATCGAGCCGGTCAAACGCACCACCCGTGCCTATCGGGAAGAGGCCATTGTCCGGGCGGGCATGAACCCCTTCCTGCTGGACAGCGAAGACGTCTTCATCGACCTGCTGACCGACAGCGGCACCGGCGCCATCACCCAGGACATGCAGGCCGCCATGCTGCGCGGTGACGAGGCCTACAGCGGCAGCCGCAGCTACTATGCCCTGCAACAGGCGGTGCAGGAGATCTTCGGCTACTCCCTGACCATCCCCACTCACCAGGGGCGCGGCGCCGAGCAGATTTACATCCCCGTGCTCATCAAGAAGCGGGAGCAGGAGAAGGGGCTGGATCGCAAGAAGATGGTGGCCCTCTCCAACTACTTCTTCGACACCACCCAGGGCCACACCCAGATCAACTGCTGCGTGGCGAAGAACGTCTACACCAGGGAGGCGTTCGATACCTCGGTCACCGCCGACTTCAAGGGCAACTTCGATCTGGTGAAGCTGGAAGAGGCCATCCTGGAGGCGGGCCCCGCCAACGTGCCCTACATCGTCAGCACCATCACCTGCAACTCCGCCGGGGGGCAGCCGGTCTCCATTGCCAACCTGAAGGCGGTGTACGAGATCGCCAGAAAGTACGACATCCCGGTCATCATGGACTCCGCCCGCTTCGCCGAGAACGCCTACTTCATCCAGCAGCGGGAGCCTGGCTACGCGAACTGGACCATCGAGGAGATTACCAGAGAGTCCTACAAGTACGCCGACGGCCTCGCCATGTCGGCGAAGAAGGATGCCATGGTGCAGATGGGGGGGCTGCTGTGCTTCAAGGATGACAGCATGCTGGACGTCTACACCGAGTGCCGCACCTTGTGCGTGGTGCAGGAAGGCTTCCCGACCTATGGCGGCCTGGAAGGGGGCGCCATGGAGCGCCTGGCGGTGGGCCTGCGGGACGGCATGCGCCAGGACTGGCTGGCCTATCGCATCGTAACTGTTCACCCAGATGGCATTGACAGGAAAAAGTGAGACGATCATCCCTTGATCCACTGTTGCCCCTTGCCTGATCCCGCCAGCTTGGCACCATCACGTCATGAGCAAACCCATTACGCCACCACCCGGCCTGCCGCTGACCCTCGAGCAAGCCAACGAGCTGATTTACAAGCTGATGGCGCGCATCGCCGAGCTTGAAGACCGCCTCAACCAAAACAGCAATAACTCCTCCAAGCCCCCCTCCACTGATGGCTCGGGGACCCCGCCTGCGCGCAAGCGCCCCGCTTCCGGCAAGGCTCGTGGTGCCCAGCCTGGCCACAAGGGGCAGCGGCGTGAACGTCATCCTGAGGACGACCGACTGACGGCAATACCACACTATCCTGCCCGGCAGTGCGCCTGCTGTGGTGAGCAGGTGGTGTCCCATGACAAGCCCTACCGGGTTCATCAGGTGTTTGACCTGCCCGAGGTCAGCTATGTGGTGACAGAGCATCAGCTGTATCGGGGCACCTGCCGTGGGTGCGTCACCACCAGTGAAGCAGCCCTGCCCGATACGGTGAGCCACAGCCAGATGGGGGCTAATCTGCTGAGCTATATCGCTTTGCAGAGTGGTCAGTTCCACCAGAGCATCAGCAAGATACAGCAGCAGCTCAAGCAGCACTTCGGTTTGAGCTTTAGCCGAGGCGCCATCAGTGAAGCGCAAGGCCGGGTCAGCGCCATGCTCACCCCGACCCACCAAGCCATCAAACAGCAAGTGCAGTCTGCCGCCATCATCCATGCCGATGAAACCCGGCACCAGCGGGGCGGTGAGCGACGCTGGATGTGGCTGGCCCTGAGCAAGGTCGCGGTCTGCTTCATGACGGCGTTTGGCCGCGGTCAGGAGGCAGCGAAGCGGTTGCTGGGCAGTGAGCTTGATGGGGTGCTGGTGACCGACCAGTATGCGGGATACCGCTTCATCGACAGCGCCCAGCGCCAACTGTGCTGGGCGCATGTGCTGCGCAACGTGGCGGCGATTGCCGAGAGTAGCGACGCCGTCAACCAGCCTATCGGAGCCCGGCTGGTACTGCTGGCTGACACGGTGTTCAGAACCCGGCATGGCTATGAACAAGGCTGCTTAAGCCGGGAGCAGTACCAGCGAAGGTTGCAGCGATGTCGGCAAAGCTGGCGAAGGCAGCTGGAGCGGGGCAGTGTACTGTGTTCCAAGCGCTACCGTGGGCGCTGCCAGTTACTGCTCAAGGACGATGAGATGCTATGGCGTTTTATGGAAAACGACGAGATAGCGCTGACCAACAATGAAGCGGAGCGGGCGCTGCGTGGCTATGTGCTGTGGCGCAAGGGAAGCTATGGCGTCTGGTCGCATCGAGGCGAGCAGTTCAGGCAGCGTATCCTATCGTTGGTGGAGACGGCCAAGCGATTGGGCCGCTGCCCGCAGGAGTGGCTGAGGGCAGTTGTCAGGTCCTGCATCGAGAAAACCGACTACCCGTTCCCGGAGGAGTTGGTGCTGTCAACACCGTCCCGGTGAACGGTTAC